>JAYWEN010000446.1:0-2360 GCA_043779245.1 Elusimicrobiota bacterium
GACAACCGTTATTCATAGTTTGGTTTGGGGGATTTCCGTTGGTGGCGACTCGCCCACCGTAGCTGTAACGAAGGAGGGATCCCTTGTAGCCAACAATTATATAACAAAACTCTCTAAATGGAGGTGTCGTGTCGTGGCTTGCCTTGCAAAATCTATCACTGGTGAAGCACTAAGCACTTCGCCGAACTGTCAGAACCTTCTTCACCCCTGAACCTGAGCTAGCGCTGGATGGAAGAGTGATGGAAGTTTTTGGAACGGAGACTATAGCCGGCAATACCTGTTGAATCCGAATGTCTCGTAACTCATCTGAAGAAACATAGCTCAGAGAGGGGTCGTTATTTAGAATCAGCACATACACCGGGAAAAGCTCTCGCTTCGCGCTAAAACACGCTAAGACATCGGACCTGTTTTTACGTTGAGCCCAACGTAAAAGGCGCGCCGCATATTCCTTACGATCCGTTAGGACCAGCAGACCCCGATGCTCTTTAAATGCTTCAAGTTCACCAGGTGGGATGATGATAGTGTCCATGCTGCGACTCCATTCTCGAAGATAAGCGTAACTATTTTTTATTAAGACAGACGGATCCTTCCGCCCGAGAAGAATGTAGACTTGCGCTCTTGCGGCTCCCGTAAAGATTTCCCACGTCGTTATAACGTCAGGGGTATTTCGTTTTTCACCCCCCTTATGAGCGCCTGCCGCTTTTCCAAATAACGTAATAAAAGCAGGGGTTTGGGCAGGAAGAAGTAGTGGAAATTGTGCAAATGACTCTCGGACTGCAGAAAACAAATCAAAGTCACTTGCTGATAATTGAGATAGCCACGATATGACTAACTTTCTTGCCAAATCAGCCTCTTCTCCACCTTCTGTTGAACCTGCAACTTTCATGCTCTGGACAAGACCACGGATTAGCGCGCCGGCAAACCGCTGGGCCTCTTCCCGCTTTTCAACAAAGGAAACATCCGTCGATTTCAACTTCTTTAGATTGTCCAGAAGCTCCAACAAATGAGGCAAGAAGTTCTGCAGCAATGCTAGGCGATTCGGAAGATCTGATTGATTAAATGAGCCAGCGCTAAATAACGTTGCAGAGTCCATGGGAATGGTGGGCTTCGATTTCTTCAGCGACGCGTAGGGCCAACCTTTGAGAACACCCGTACGAATCGCGAGAAAATACGTCATGTGAAAGACGAAATGGATAGGAATGCCCAAGATGAAAAGAGATGAGAGGGGCTTGAGATCTGAGGATATGAAATCGGGCAACAACGCTGAAACAGTGGGAACCCACTCTGGAGGGAGCGCAGGAGAAAACATAAACGGAAAAAGACGCGCGAGGGCAAAAAAGGTCAACACCGGCCTAAGAATTGATTTTTCTTCCTGAGTGGCCTCCACATGTGCCGGAGCCAAAAACGCTCCGCAGGCCAGGCCCCAAACCCCCGTAAGAAACACTCGCAGCATCCAATCTCCCTGGCTCAGAGATACCGCCCCTAGAATAAAGGCTCCTCCCATCAGCCCCATGGTCACTAAATACGCGGGAGGCTCCACGGGTTTTCGGCACAGCGCGATAGCGGCAACCACAAACACATTCAAAACAGGAACTTCCAGCACCGATTCCCAAAACGGCGCGAAGGCCACCCACCGATTGCCCAGGATTGACCCATAAGGCAGAGTGCCGGGAACGGCCCCCGGGCGGAAGAATGCGCCGGCAAAATACCGAACCCATACCGAGGGATCTCGCGGATTACCGTTACGAACCGGAAATGATGAGGCATGCAACATCATGGCCTGCTGATCGAAATGCGGCTGACCTATGCGTGCAACTCGCGAAATGGTGGGGGAACCAGGAAGAACGGCGGAGAATATTGGGTCCGTCAGAAGAACCGGAATTAGGAACAGACAGACAATACAGGTAAAAGATTTCGGCATATCGGAGATTTTTTAGACGAAAGTTTCAGCGACAAATCATTTTACGTCAACATGATGGAACGGACTAGATGCCTATCGGGCTAAAACGGATGGGTAGGATGCTCGTATTTTTGTGGGTCCTTTAGTTTATGCGGTGGGCAGCACCCGTATCGGCAACACAATGGTCTGCATGCCTTCGAATTGAAGGCGGCGCTGAAGCGCCGTGGCGGTTTCATTGTGGAGGAGGCGCTGGTACCATTTCTCGTCTTTGAAGATGAGTTTCCCGGTAAACACAATGTTCTTAGGAAACTCCTTCGACAAGATAAGACAGAGTCCTTCCAAAGTCTCTACGGATTCGGTTGCAATCGCCATTCGATAATCGGCCTTGAGGCCCTGTTGGCGGCACCACTGCACGTACTTTTCTAGATTCGTGCGCGTTTGTTCCTCTAAGCGCTCAAGC
>JAYWEN010000447.1:0-7280 GCA_043779245.1 Elusimicrobiota bacterium
CAACAACGCAGAATTCCAAAGACTCAATAATGCTTATGGAATCTTTCCCTTCACCGCTCAGGGACAGAAGAACTGGGACGCACTACGCACTCAATTGTCGACGTCGCTTTTTTACGATGGGAATTGTGAGGTCCGCGCTCTATGATGAGCCCCGATAGACTTTATTTTCTTTGTTTTCTTTTAGCGCTCGCGGTCTCAGCCGTTATGACACCCACCATGCGATTTTTGGCCATCCGATTTGCCATCTTAGACCATCCCTTCTCAGATGTAAAAACCCATAAAACACCCACCCCTTATTTGGGCGGCATCGCGGTGGCTATTGGAATGGGAGTCGCGTTGATCCTGGCTCGAACATACACAAACTTTCCCAGCGGAACATTACGATCATTGCGCGGCCTTTTATTCGGCGGAACGCTCGCACTTCTCCTCGGTCTTTTAGATGACGTCAAGAAACAGGGACTCGGATATCGCTTCAAGTTTCTGGTGCAGATCGCAGCCGCCCTGTGTCTCCTTTCTTTTGATATCCGCATCCATTTTATTCATCCGAGATGGATGGGGGATTTTCTGACGATCGTCTGGGTGGTCGGGATCATCAATGCCATCAACATTATCGACGTGATGGACGGCTTAGCAAGTGGCATCGCGATGATTGCGAGCCTAGGATTTCTATTTATTTCGCTGCCATCAGAACAGATTTATGTCAATTTCGCATCGGCGGCTCTGGCGGGCGGACTTCTCGGGTTTATTCCATACAACCTGTCCAAACGGTTTAAAATTTTCCTCGGCGACACGGGCAGCTTATTCACAGGGTTCACGCTCGCGGCACTTTCTCTTGGCACCAGTTACACCCATGTCAATAACGCCGGAGTCTTTGCACCGATTCTTATTCTAGGAATTCCGCTGTACGACACTGCTTTAGTTTTTTTCCTTCGTCTTCAAAAGGGAATGTCGCCGTTCTTGGGAAGTCGCGACCATTACGCCTTGCGTTTAGAAGCAAAAGGGCTTTATCGTGAAGAAATTCTAGTGTTATCTTACGCGTTTTGTTTGATTCTTACCTTTGCGGCCTACGAAGTGACGCTCGTCACGTTCCAATACGCCATGATGATCTACGCCCTCGTAGGCGCCATGGCGCTCTTCCTCGGCGGTTGGCTCGCCGCCATCCGAATCGATTAGCATGACGCGCGTTCGAACATTAATTTTAGGTGGAGGAATGTCAGGTCTTTCTTGCGCCTACCATCTTAAGGACAATTATCTTCTCATCGAAAGATCTGATGAGCCAGGCGGTTTATCTCGATCGATCAAGCAAGATGGCTTTGTCTTTGATCACACCGGGCACCTTCTCCACTTGCGCAATCCATGCACCCTCAAATTAATACCGGAACTTCTCGGGGATAATCTGGCTCTCAGGCAAAGGAACGCTTGGATCTATTCACACGGAGCCTACACGCGTTATCCTTATCAAGCCAATCTTTATGGCCTCTCTAAGAAGGTGATCGAAGATAACTTGAAAGGCGTTATTGAAGCCCAGCTTAGGCAACGTCCAGCACCCAAAGAGCAACCTGAATCCTTAAAGAGCTGGGTGCTGCGTACGTTCGGAACGGGTTTCGCTAAGCACTTCTTTTTTCCGTATAACGAAAAACTTTGGACAGTGTCACCGGACGTTTTAACCGCCGAGTGGGTTGCGCCTTTTGTTCCTAAACCTTCGATCCAAGAAGTGATTAATGGTGCCTTTTCTGACCAAACCAAGAAGTTTGGATATAACGCGAGTTTCTATTATCCGAAACGCGGAGGAATCCAAGCGCTTGCCTTTGCGTTTGCGAAAGATCTCACAAGTGTACGCTTGAACACCTCTGTCACATCGCTGGATTTGAATCGAAAAATCGCTGTCCTCTCCGATGGAGAGTCGATCTCCTATGAATTCCTCGTCAATACCGCCCCGTTGAACCGGTTCTTAGGCATGGTGCAAGAATTGCCTTCGGAACTGGGCGAGCTCCATAAGCAAATGCGTTGGAGTTCAGTGTTTGATTTGAATCTCGGAATTAAGCGCGCGCACGTCTCTGACAAGCATTGGGTTTACTTTCCGGAGAAGAAGTACCGCTTTTATCGCGTCGGCTTCCCCATGAATTTTGCTGAGGGGATGACGCCGCCTGGTTGCAGCTCGATGTATGTGGAGGTTGGTTATCGACCCGACGAACCGTTCGATGAAGCGCGCGCGACTAAGCAAGCGATCAAAGGTCTCCTCGAATGTGGTCTGCTCAAGAGTGAAAATGAAGTGATCGCTCGCAATATTTTGCGCATCCCTGTCGCCTACGTTACATACGACAAACACCGCACAGCACTCGCCCAAACCGTTTTGGAGACGTTGGCCGCCAAGGGCGTGTACTCCATCGGCCGGTTTGGCGCATGGAAATATTCCTATATGGAAGAAGCCATTCTCGAAGGCAAGGTCACTGCTGAAAAGATTCTTGGGCAATAGCGAATGAAACGGCGAGTGGTTCACATTATCACGCAACTTGAACTGGGGGGTGCTCAACGCAATACGCTCTACACCGTAACTCATTTGCGCGTAGACCAATACGACCCAATTCTTATCTGTGGGCCCGGCGGAATTCTCGATTCCGAAACGCATGACGCACCCTGGCCCACCTATTTCATCAAGCATCTAATTCGCCCCGTAAATCCGGTTTATGATCTCTGGGCCTTAGTCAGTCTCTACAAGCTCATTCGACAGCTAAGACCGCATATTGTTCATACGCATTCCTCAAAAGCAGGAATTTTGGGTCGAATCGCGGCCTACTTTGCTGGGGTTCCCGTGATCCTCCACACCTTTCACGGTTTTGGCTTCACGCCCGGCCAATCGAAGATGATGCGGTCCTTATTTGTCTGGGCGGAGAAAGCCTGCGCCCTCGTGAGCACGCACCTCATTTTTGTATCCAAAAATAATGAAGAAGAAGCCGCGGCCCTGGAGATCGGCCCAGGGAAGCCACACAGCCTGATTCGCAGTGGGATTGCGATCGCGGAAACGCCACTACAGTCCCCTGTTCGTGATGAACTCGGGATTCCACCCTTAGCCTGGGTGGTTGTCTCGGTGGGAAATTTTAAACCCCAAAAGAATCCGATGGACCTGGTTAAAACCGCGAAAGCGGTTTTGTCTAAAGACCCGACGATTCATTTTATTCTCGTAGGCGATGGCGAACTGCGCCCCTCGGTCGAGCGGGCCGCTGAAGAGGGGGGCTTTGCCAAGCAGATTCATTTTCTCGGATGGAGACAAGACATTCCGGCGGTGCTCGCGGCCTCTAATACTTTCTTACTAACCTCCTTATGGGAAGGGTTGCCCCGAGCCTTAGTGGAAGCCGCTGTCGCCCGACTCCCGTCAGTGGCCTATGCGGTTAATGGGGTGAAAGACATCCTCGTCGATGGGGAAACTGGTTTTCCAATTGAACCGCACAATACCGAGGCCGCTGCGGAAAAGATTCTTTGGCTCAAAGACAATGCCTTGGAAGCCAAACAATTCGGAATGAATGCCCGAATCCAAGTGGAAAAAGAGTTTGATATTGACAGAATGGTCCGCGATCAGGAGAATCTCTATGAAAGGCTGTACGCGGAAGTCCCATTGAAGTCGTATTACGAACCGCTCTGGGCTGAGCCCTCAAAACCCTAATCACACCATGCGACAGGCAGTGAAGTGGCTTCTAATCATTTTCGTTATTATTCCATTGGGCTTATTCATGCTTTTATGGATAGGCTTCCAACTTGTTCCTCAAGCGAGGCTACGAGTGATGGTATCGGAAAAGATCGGACAGAAACTGCATCGGCAGGTCGAGATCGGGCCACTTCATGTTGGCCTTCGCGGACTGGGTATCGATGAGGTCAAAATCTCGGAGATCCCCGACGCCAAAGCAGGACCTTTTATTGATGCGCGCGGAGTTCGAATCGGTTGGAGCCTTCGCTCGTTATGGAAAGGGTTGGACCTCAAGAATAAATTTGTCACGCAGTCCAATGGCAGTTTCCACATCGATGATTTTAGAAATCCTCATTACATGGCCAAGGATATGGCACTTCAGTGGTCCCTCACGGACATGGATCCAACCTGGAGCCATCTGAACGGCTGGGCGACATTGGATCAGGCCGAAGGCAAGCTGGAGAATATCGACCAACTATTGAATCAGTCAAAATCCGCCAAGGTCATTCTCACTCCAGTTTTTGCGCTCATGAATTTGGACCGTCTGGGGATTTTGGGTCTAGGATTGCCCGATCTTAGGCATTGGCCGATTCAAGACATCAAGGGTAATTACACGTTTAAGAACGGAAAAATGTCCATCAATCGCTTCATGATCGATAGCCCGACGATTCGTCTGGGAACTACTGGAACCGTGGACTTGGCCAACGGACCTTTAGCGCTCGACGTGAGTTTGAACATTCCCAAGACATCAGTGTCCGGAGAATTGGACGCTAAACTCAAGGTTTCGGGAACGAGCGCACACCCGAAAGTCGACTTGAGCACTCTTAAGAAGCAGGCCTTCAGGGCGACCGTCAACAAGGTTTTAGACGACCCAAGAGTCAAAGAAGGCATCGACAAGACGTTGAACAATCTTTTTCACTAGCCGTACGACCACCCTGATATAATGAAGGAACTCACCTTGGATAACCAATACCGACCGCGTAACAACGATAATCAATCTCGGCGCCCCTGGAGACGTTCGCCATCGGGACCGGGAGGGCAACGCTTTGGCCGCCCCGACCGCGACCGTCCGCCCCAGAAGAGCATCGATGAAGAACAATTTCTTTCCAAGACCTCCATTGATCCGCGCACGCGACTGCAACTGGAAAAAGGGTCTTCTGAACTTACTATGCGCGCCATGGATATCCTTTGCCCCATCGGCAAAGGCCAGCGTGGACTTATCGTATCGCCTCCTAAAGCCGGAAAAACCACTTTCCTAAAGAATCTCTGTCAGGCATTGGGAAAGTGCGATCCGAGTCTGAAACTTTACAGCCTTCTGATCGATGAGCGTCCCGAAGAAGTAACCGATTTCAAACGCAACGTTCCCGGCGAAGTCCATGCTTCCTCGAACGACCGACCCTACGAAGAACACATTCGCGTCGCACAAAATCTCTTAAACAAAGCGGTCAAAGAAGTGAATGCCGGACAAGACGTCGTAATCCTCCTCGATTCCCTCACACGGCTTTCGCGCGTGCACAACTCCAACACAGTGGGAAACAAAACAATGTCCGGGGGGCTCGATTCTCGTGCGATGGAAATTCCGCGGCGATTCTTCGGCATGGCCCGCAATATAGAAGAGGGAGGATCGCTCACGATTTTAGCGACCATCTTGATTGAAACGGGCAGCCGCATGGATGAGGTAATCTTCCAGGAATTCAAGGGGACCGGCAATATGGAACTGGTCCTCTCGCGTGCAGCGGCCGAACAACGGATTTTTCCAGCCATTAACGTACGCGCTTCCGGCACACGAAAAGAGGAACTGCTCATTCCTCCCGATGATTTGCAGAAGGTTTACAAGCTGCGCAAAGCGCTAGCGGGCATGGAAGATGTCCAAGCGGCCTCGATTTTGGTCGAATTCCTCCAAAAACATAAAACGAACGCTGAAGCTTTGTTAGCCGTCGATCTATGAAGATAGTTCGGCCTATTATCTTTTTTGATATCGAAGCCACAGGCACCGACACCACTCGTGACCGCATCGTAGAGATCGCACTCATCAAGACCTTTCCCGACGGCAGAACCGAAGAAAAAGTTCAGTTGATTAATCCTGGCGTTAAAATTTCAGCCGAAGTCATCGCCATTCACGGGATCACCAATGAGGCGATTGCGACCGCGCCTAGCTTTAAGCAAGTGGCTCCCGAACTTCTCAATTTCATGGACGGCTGTGACTTTGGTGGATTCGGCATCACGCGTTTTGATATTCCAATCTTGATCGAAGAGTTTAAGCGGGTGGGTCTGACCTTTCCTAAAAATGATCCTGCAATGTTAGACGCGCTCACTATTTTTCACCGCCGCGAACCTCGAGACTTGAGTGCCGCGTATCAATTTTACTGCCAGAAGAAGCTCATCGGCGCTCATGGCGCCCGGGCCGACGCCATCGCGAGCCAAGAAGTCGTCATGGCGCAACTTGAACGCTATCCGGATCTTCCTAAAGACGTCCCAAGTCTTCATCAGTATTGCCATAAACAGGACCCACGATTCGTCGATAGCCGGGGTAAGTTCTACTGGAAAGACGGCGAAGCAGCGTTCAACTTCGGCAAATACAAAGGCGAGCTTCTCAAGAATTTGACACGCGATCAGCGCGATTATTTGGAATGGGTGGTCAACGAAGGGAAATTTTCTCAGGATGTGATCGACATCTGCTGGAGAGCCTTGCGAGGAGAATACCCAAGCCAGAAACCTCAAGGCGAAATCCGCATCGAGAAACTAGAGATCAAGGATACGTTGATCGAAATTAAGTCGCAAGAATCTAATGTCTCTTGAATCGCGGAAGGTTCAATGCCCCTATTGCGGGGAGACGATCGAACTAGACATCGAAATTCTCGAAGAAGCCCAAAGCTACATTGAAGACTGTTCTGTTTGCTGCCGTCCCATCCAGTATGAAGTTGAGACCAACGCGGAGGACGAAGTCGAAGTGATCGCCACCCGCTCCGAATAATGGGTTTTTGGACCCTTGCTGGGAGTGTCACAATGTTTTTGGGCGTGGCCCTGGGTGCCTTTGGAGCCCATGCGCTCAAAACCGTATTAAGCGATCCTATGAAGCTCGTCTTTGAAACAGCGGTTCGCTACCAATTCGTCCATGGCTTAGCGCTTTTCGTTGTGGCCAACTTGGCATCAAAAAACTCCTCCCCCCTAATCAACTCAGCCGGGTGGTGTTTTGTTTTTGGAATTGCGATCTTCTCGGGCAGTTTATATATTCTGTGCATCACGGGCGTGAAAGCCTGGGGCGCCGTGACCCCGATCGGTGGTCTTGCATTTCTGGTCGGCTGGCTCCTACTAGGAATCTGGGCCTTAAGGGCGTAAAACTTTAGCCTTCTGCCCCATACTCTCCGTAAATAAAGGGAGATAAGATGGACGTAGACACCAAGGAGACTCTATGGACTCAATGAAGATGAAGGAACGGCGCAAGGCGGCACGGACCAATTCGGATTTGCCGCTTGATATTTACGATCCCAAAGGCCGCATGGTCGTGGGTGAAGGCCGTTTCATCAATCTGTCTACCATTGGCGGTCGAATGGTGAGTCGAAAGCCCTTAAAAAAGCGTACCGCGATCCGGATCCAA
>JAYWEN010000448.1:0-1698 GCA_043779245.1 Elusimicrobiota bacterium
CCAAAGCAATGGCGACTTTGCCGCTCCTGCCAGCAGCGCCTTTTGTCCGGCCAAAACCCTAGAATTTTGTCGAGATCCGAGATTCAGTATTCAAAATCAAGGCCTAGATTTCTTGGACTTCTGTGGATTATTCCCTAAAACCATTTAAACTCAAATCTATGAACAGAATTTGAATTCCAGTCGAAGGGACAGAACATGGCCGCGACAGGACTTGTCCCAGCGACCGTTAGAGTTGATCGCAGGCTCGAGTTATAATTAAGCTGCTTTTCCTTCTGAGTCAAGTACACTTAAATTGTTTATCAGTGTTTTCATTTGTTCTTTGCCGCCACGAAGTCTGCGCATTTTGCTTCGATGAGTTTGAATGGCAGTGGCAACCCAGCGCAGTGATTTATCTCTTGCGACTTTGTCTCCAGTTTTCGGGTGATAGCCCCAATTCTTAACATTCTTCAGCTTTGCTTTTGAAACGCCGATCAGCGACTCGATTGCGTTGGTCGTTGAAAGTGCATTTCGGAATTCTCCCGTCACTCCGAGCTCGTGCACGGTGAGGAGTTCGCCTTTGGCCTCCAGGAGGGATTTCTCGGCATCATCGCTGATCGTTTTAAGCCAGTTAGCGAGAGATTTAAATTCGGCTTCGGCAGCAAGCTTGGAATTGAGCCCCATCATTTTTTTCATGCGGCGCCACATCTGTGCGTGATTGGCTTTTGGTAGATACCCCTCGAGATTGCGCGCCTTATGGAGCCAGCACCGTTGGATAAGAACAGCGTCGCCCCAGAGTGCCAGCACGGCCGCTCTCAGCGCTTTGCCACCGTCGAGCATGGCGAGAAGGCGTGAGGTTTTAAAGGTGAACCCTCGAGCCGTGAGAGAGCTTAAAAGGTCTTTTACGACCGCGGCATTCTCGGTGTCGCCTTCTTTGAGGCCAAGCGGGATTTTCTGGCTTTCATCCGTGATCCCGACCGCCACCACGACCATGCGGCCACCGATGTTGGTGCCGTCAATCAGAATCGCCACGAAACGGTATTTTGATAAATCCGAACTATTTATCTCATCGAGATCTTTCTTTGAAGCCCGCTTAAATGCTCTTGATACCGATGACTTGGAGATGCCAGTTTTTCCAGCAAAACCCGATATCACCTCTTCGTAGTTGCGCGTCGAAACACCTCTCACCATTCGCGACTGCATTTGGCTATCAAGGAGGTCACGGTCGCGCATTTTGCTAAGCGATGGAAGCTCAACTTCGCCGCTTGAATTTCTCGCTCTCGGACGCTTTAGCTGATAGTTGGCGCCATCGAGCATCAGCGATGTTTTTTCACTACCGCCTCGGTGACAGAGGCCGTCATCCGACTTGCGGCCGAAAGGCTTACCGCAAAGCCGCTCCACGTCTTGCTCCAGCAGCTCGATCGCCATTGCTAAAACTGAATTCTTTGCGCGTGCTAACAGCATTTCTTGTAAATCAATGCTCGAAAGTTCACGTGATAATTGACTTACTTCGTTAGAATTGATTCTTTTCACATGGGCTCCTTTGCCGTTGTTGGCAGTTTTTTACGATTCCAGGAGGTTACCTCCTGGGGAGCCCGCTTTCAATTCCTAACGATCAGTGGGACATGCCCCAAAATTTGCCATTTGTCCTTGGTATATCTTGCTTCAACCAAATCTTCCATAACTTCGAGACCGAGCTGAATTAGTCGCTCTGATAGAGTA
>JAYWEN010000449.1:0-5147 GCA_043779245.1 Elusimicrobiota bacterium
TTGGCCCCGATCAAGGTCACGATTTCTCCAGGATGGAGTGTTAAGGACACGCCCTTCAAGGCTTCAATTTTCCGGCCGTGAAAGGTACGGAGGTCTTTAATCTCAAGCATATTTATTTTTGCTGTCATCCCCGTGAAAGCGGGGATCCATGGATTCCCGCTTTCGCGGGAATGACAAGCTAAACATTGGATTTCCCAAGATAGGCCTCAATGACCGCAGGGTTCTTTTGAACGTCACAGGGAGCCGCATCGGCGATTTTGGCCCCATAATCGAGAACGACCACGCGGTGGCATAGGTTCATAACGACGCGCATTTGGTGCTCAATCAAGAGAATGGAGATCCCGCGTTTTTGAATTTTCTCGATGAGCCGCATGAGCTCTTCGCTCTCGGATGGATTCATACCGGCGGTGGGTTCATCCAAGAGGAGAAGCTTCGGTTCAAGCGCCAAGGCTCGCGCCATCTCGAGACGTCGCTGCTCCCCGTACGGCAAATTTTTCGCGAGGGCGTTTCCACGGTCCAAGAGTCCTACATGCGCAAGCAGTTCACGCGCTGATTTCTGAATATCAAGTTCTTCCTGGCGAAATGACGGCGTGATCACGAGCGTGCGGAAGAACTCCGATTTTGTTCGGCAATGGCGAGCGACCATCACGTTCTCCATCGCCGTCATGTTCGGAAAAAGACGAATATTTTGGAATGTTCTGGCGATCCCTAACGCGGCAATTTCATGGGGCGCGAGTCCGTCGATGCGCTGATCTCGGAATAGAATTTCCCCTCTGTCCGGCTTATAGAGCCCTGAAAGCACGTTAAAAAAAGTCGTCTTCCCGGCCCCATTTGGGCCAATTAAACCGAGGATTTCGCCTTCCTTAATGGAGAGGTCTACGTGGTCGAGCGCCGAAACCCCTCCGAAGACTTTGGACACCGAAAGCGCCTCGAGAAATCCCATTTAAATAGTACCTGGTACTATTTGTTTGATCGGGCCATAAATAGTACCTGGCACCATTTAATGTTGCTCCGTGTCGAATAGGGTGTCTTGAAGGACTTCTTCTTGGTCGCGGGGACGGAGCTCGAGCGTTCGGCGGCGGCTGGGCCAGATGCCTTGGGGCCGGTAGATGGCCATGAGAATCAAGGAGAGTCCGAACAACAAGTAGCGTGCGTTTGCAAATGAGCTACCGAGCGCGCTGCGCAAAATTTCGGGGACGATCACAATACAGAGAGCCCCCAAGACCACACCGGTAATACTGCCCATTCCACCAAGCACAACGGCACATACCAGAAGCACCGACTCCCAAAAGGTAAAAGATTCCGGCGTGACGAAGCCTTCCCAATGCGCGAAAATCGCACCGGCGAGTCCGGCGAAAACCGCGGAAAGTCCGAAAGCCACGACCTTTTGTTTGGTGACTTCCACACCCATGAGTTCGGCGGCCACTTCATCTTCGTGAATGGCGACCCATGCGCGCCCCACGCGGGAGTGATCGAGCCGCGTGCAAATCCATATGGCGCCCACGACGCAGGCGAGAATCAAGTAGTAGTAATGGAGATTCGTAGAAAACGTGAATCCGAAGAGAGACGCGGGCGGGATCGTTTCGCCCACACGAGGAAGACCTTTAGGGCCGTTGGTGAGACTGTCCCAATTCGACAGAATCAGTCGCACGACTTCTCCGAACCCAAGCGTGACGATCGCAAGATAATCACCCCGGAGCCTGAGCGCCGGGAAGCCAACAAGAATGCGCACGGTCATCGAGGCCATGATTGACGCCAAAACGCAGAGCGGGAACGGAACCTTATGAATCGCGAGGATCGCTGCCGTGTAAGCGCCAATCGCGTAAAAAGCCATGAACCCCAAATCCAGAAGCCCAACAAATCCGATCACGAGATTGAGTCCCAATGCCAAAAGCATGTACAAGCCGGCGATTCCGGCCAGACGAATCACAAACGCGACAGAGGTGGTTTGAAGGAAGTAAGGAACAACAAGAAGGAGGGCGAGCCCTCCCGCCCACGCTCCTATTTTCGTCGACTTTGACACGGCGTCATTCTACAAAACTCGTTAAATGCGGTTTTCAGAGGACGACACCGCTCGAAGAACCCCGTTTTCATGCGCGCGCGCATAAAATCAGACACAAGACAGTCGGATCCGCCGGGGGTGTGGCGGAAATCAGAGTTTTTCTGGTACGTTTCTACCGAATAATCCTTCAGGGCGGAAGAGGAGGATGAGGAGCAAAACGGAAAAGGCGATCGCGTCTTTCCAGTCGGAGCCGTTCGGGATGAAACCGGCCACAAGAGATTCGAGGACTCCCAGGATAAGGCCTCCGAACATGGCGCCGGGGATGTTGCCGATGCCGCCTAAGACGGCGGCCGTGAAGGCTTTGATGCCGGGGACAAATCCCATGTTGTATTTGATCGAGCCGTAGTACATTCCGTTTAGGGCTCCGGCTACACCGCCTAAGGCGCCGCCTATAAAGAATGTGATGGCAATAATACCGTTCACGGGTATGCCCATAAGAGACGCTGTTGTTGCATCTTGCGCTGTCGCGCGGATCGCGGTCCCGAGTCGTGTCTTGTTCACGAAGAAATGAAGGGCCAACATGAGGCTGACCGCGATGCCAAGGATTAAGAGCTGGAGGGTATTCACGTCGGCTCCGAAAATCGTCATGTGCTTCACTTCAAAGGCTTGGGGATAGGCTAAAGACTGATCCGAAATCCAAAGAAAGACCGCATTTTGCAAAAGGATAGAGACTCCGATCGCCGAGATGAGAGGCGCCAACCGAGCTGCGCGGCGCAGGGGTCGATAGGCGACACGTTCAATCACAAACGCGAGAAGTGCACAGGCGACGAAGGAGATTAATATCCCTCCGATAAAGGCCTCGGTCGGCGGTAAAAACGCGGCAAGTTTTTTGTAGCAGAGCAAGCTGATGAAGGCGCCCGACATAAAAATTTCGGAATGGGCAAAGTTGATCATCAGGAGTACGCCGTAAACCATGGTATAGCCGAGTGCAATAAGCGCGTAGAGGGAGCCTAACGTAAGACCATTGACGAGTTGTTGGAGGATCATTTCAACGGCACAAATTGTCCGTCCTTGACCTGAAAAATGGTGATGGTTTTGTTCAGGGTATCGCCTTTTTCGTCAAACTGCGTGACGCCCAAGACGCCTTCGTGTTTTATTTTGGGCAATGCCGTTAAAATTTTCTCACGATCGGGGCCCACGTCATGAATCAAATCCAAAATGATGCTCATTGCCTCGTAACCCCAGTGATCGTACGCCTTGAGCTCTTCGTTGGGATACCGCGCCTGATATCGCTTCACAAACGCTTGAGCACTCGGAAGTACTGATGCGGGTGCACCTAAAAAAGTAATGTATGTCCCCTCGGCTGCGGGACCTGCAACGCGCAGATACTCCTGATCGTAGTTAGCCTCCGACAAAATGATCGACTGTTTGATTCCCACCCCGCGCGCTTGGCGAACAACGAGACCTCCGCCCGCATAGTCTCCGCCCCAATAGACGAGCTGAGGCTCGGCTTGATGGATGCGCGTCAAGAGCGCATTGAAATCTTTGTCCGCGACATTGATTCCATCAAACGAGAGCACTGTGCCGCCCGTGGCTTCAAAGCGTTTCTTAAATTCTTCCGCCACACCTTGGCCATAAGCCGTCTTGTCGTGGATGATGGCCACGCGGTGGGCTTTCAGGTTTTTCATCGCGTAGTCTGCGGCGTAGGGGCCTTGCACGTCATCGGTGGTATTCACTCGGAAGATACTGCGCGGGAATGTCCAACTGGGATCGAGCTGCTGCAAGGTAAGTTTAGGATTGGAAGCGGCGGGCGAAATCATTGGAAGGTGCGCGCGCGCGTACACTTGAGAAGCGGGAATCGAACACCCCGAGTTGAAATGGCCTACCACACCCACGATAGAGGGATCTGAGACGATTCGGTTAGCGACGCTCACGGCTTCACGCGGGTCGCTGCGATCATCAAAGGAAACCATTTCGACTTTAATACCCGGAAAACGCCCCTGCGCGATAGCTTCTTCCAGCGCGAGGCGGCTCGCACGTTCAAGCCCTTGCCCTAAAGCCGCACTGTCACCGGTCAGAGGAAGCGCGACGGCTATGCGTGTGACTTTCTCCTTTGGGCCACAACCCGTCAACGACAAGTCAAAAGTCAAAAGGCAAAAGCTAAAAGTCAAAAGTGCGGAACGTCCAAGCGAAAAACGTGAAGGGGTCATGTTGTCCTCAGCTTATTAAACTTTTGACTTTTGACTTTTAGCTTTTGCCTTTTGACTTGCCGTTCGCCCTTAAAACCCCAGCGCCTTCAACACATCTTTCTTCGTTGGCTCTACGGGTTTAGGAAGATTAATGACTTTCGTGGCCGTATCCGGATCCTTGAGTCCATGCCCCGTCAGCGTACAGACAATCGTCTGGCCTTTTTTGAGCATTCCACTTTTTGCATTTTTAATGAGACCCGCTACAGAGGCCGCACAAGCTGGTTCGCCAAATAGGCCTTCGCGGTTTGCGACAAATCGATAAGCCCTCAAAATCTCATCATCGGTTACTGAATCGATCACACCATGAGAGCTGTCACGAGCATCGAGTGCGCCTTTCCACGAGGCGGGATTCCCAATGCGAATGGCGGTGGCGACCGTCTCGGGTTTTTCGACCACTTGTCCAAGCACGATGGGGGCGGCTCCAGCCGCTTGGAATCCCCACATTTTAGGAAGCGTGGTCGAGCGACCATGAGATTTATATTCCTGATACCCTTTCCAATAGGCCGTTATATTGCCGGCGTTTCCGACGGGAATGCAATGGATGTCGGGGGCTTCCCCTAAAACATCCACGATTTCGAAAGCGGCCGTCTTCTGGCCTTCAATGCGATCAGGATTCACCGAGTTCACGAGCGCGATGGGATAATTTTGGCTAATGTCGATAGCCAGTTTGAGAGCCTCATCGAAATTCCCCGCGATCTGAACCACCGTGGCGCCGTGAATGAGAGCTTGGGCGAGTTTTCCTATCGCGATTTTTCCTTCAGGGATGAGCACCGCGCAGCCGATACCCGCTCGGGCGGCATAGGCTGCTGCTGACGCCGACGTATTTCCCGTCGATGCGCAAAGTATGGTCTTTGCCCCTTTCTCGACGGCTTTGGAAACGGCCATCGTCATGCCGC
>JAYWEN010000450.1:0-4154 GCA_043779245.1 Elusimicrobiota bacterium
AGTCGAGAGCTTTCGCAAAGCCGGAAAAACAGCTCCGCAGTCGACAAAAGGAGCCACCTCAATTCTAATTTGTACACCCATCATTTCCAGAGAGGCCACTGCCATACGATGCTCGAGGTTGCCCACCAAGCGTCCATTATCGACGAACCGGCCGTCACCAAATCCTCGAAGAGTTTCCCGACCACCGATGCTCGGGAGGTTATAAAAAGCGATGTCCCGACCCACGACACGATCAAAAAGTCCGTGGATCACGGTGACTTCTCGTTCGCTTCCCCACTGGATGAACTGGTGGCCTTCCAGTCCCCAGCGCGTGAAGTCCCCGGTATCTCCCCGTGTTTCCACCGTTTTTCGAAGATAGACCTTCGCTGACTGTCCACTTGTGGGGGTCACAGAGGCATTGCGCGTATCCCATTGGAGCGAGGTTTCGGGCGCAAATGAGTCGATGCCCTCGAGCCCTGGAAGCGCCGGATACCGTTGCCTGATATCGGGCAACTTAGGAAGAACGTTTGCTCCGATGCGCGTATGCTCAATATTCACTCCAACCGCCCAACGAAAGTATTTCGAGATATTTATACCGAGGGATACCACGTAATCATCCCGATGAAGGGTGTAGCTCGATTTTTCCTTGTGGCTCGCGCGGGGTCCAATCCCGTAAAACCGCAGAGAACCATCCACAACGGAAAGGACGTCCATCTTCGCATAGTAACGTCCGTGGTTAAAGGCGCTGTTTTGATAGCTCACCTCGATCTCGCGATTGGTGTGCTCTGAGGCGCTTGCCGAAGCGAAAAATTGGCTTTCGTTATTCGGAAAGAAATAATAATTCATCTCTGCCGTCTGCCCGAAGAATGGATTATAGGTGTAGCTTGGCGCCACAATGTGACGGATTTGGTGGTTTTCTTTATTCGTCAAAAGAAGGATAGGCAAAATACCCAGGGTGGTTTTCGTGTTTGGATCGCTTTCAATGGCGGGAAGCCATACAAAAAGATTATCTCGCCAGGGTGTCGTCAGAGTATTGGCTACGTGGCCCACAAAGCGGTCAAGCGCGGTCGTTTGAGCGGCTGTAGCCGAGCTTCGAGACACCTCGAGGGGGACCGGAGACAATTGCAGGTCGGGAGCTGTGGAGGGAATTTCGTGCTCTACGGCGCCGCTCCAACAGGGAATAAACACGATGGCCATCCATACGAGATGGACTGCTGTATTCCTACTCATGGAAAAGGAGTCGCATCAGGAGATTTCCGCAACGGCGGCTTTATACGTTTCAATCGTTCGATCAATAAACTGTGAGAGTGAGAACCGCCGGCCGACAATACTCAGAGCTGCGCTTCCCATGGATTGAGCATTCGCCGGGTCATGCAAGATTTTAGCCAATGCCGAGGCCATAGCCGGCGCATCTTTAGGCGGAACGAGATATCCCGTCATTTTATCTTGAACAATCTCTGGCAAGCACCCGACTCGTGTAGCGACGATAGGCCGGCCCGACGCCATCCATTCCAGTGCGACCCGAGACACCGCCTCGCTGCCCGTTGAACTGATAACTCCAATGGAACATTCCTGCATCACCTGCGGAACGTTGGCTTGGAATCCGGAAAAATCAACATGGCTATCAACCCGAAGGCTCTCGGCCATGGCGTGAAGCTCGTGCACGGAAATATTCTCTTCTTGACCGACGATTCGCAACCGTAATGACGGATAGGAGCCAATCAAAAGGGTGAGCGCCTCAATCAGGTAGCGGTGGCCTTTCACCGGGTCAAGCCTGGCCACGATGCCCAGTACGGGATATTTCGGAAGGAATTGCCTAGGGTAATCGTCTAATGAAATTCCCTGATAAATCGTGACGACTTGGCGCGTCGGAAGCTTTAACTCTTTTATAAACGACTGGCGGATATACTCCGCGGCGGCAATGACGCGCTGGGTGTGCCGATAGAGAAATCCGCTCCCGGGTCGCCGTTTGATGGTTCGAGCATCCGACCGCGTCCGAACCACAGCGATTTTTTGCCCCAGCGCGGCACCTACAGCCAAGCTGTGAGTGCTTCCCGTGTGTGCGTTAATCAAATCAATTTTGTGTTTTCGGACAAATCCGCGAAGCGCGGTGAGATTCTTGAGCCGCACCAAGGGAATTGTTTTGAGTCCCAACCGGTGCGCTTTGAGCCAAGGTTTTTCGCCCGGCACGGCCGACACAAACACCTGGTGACCTTTCTTCTTTAATCCCTGAGCCAGCATGAGCGCGTAATTGGCCAAGCCACTATCCCAGGGGACGTCTACCATTTGCAAAATCTTCATCTGAGCTTTTCCTTGACGGCCGCATACACTTCGTCGGGCGTGATGTATTTCATGCAATGAAAGTGACCCAAGGGGCATTGGTCTGCCCCGTGCAGACCGCAGGGACGGCAGTCGAGATCCTTTTCGATCACTGTATGGCCTAAACCGTATGGGAAAAATCCCAGTTCCTTCGTGGTTGGACCGAAAATAGCGACGGTCGGTATTTGGCTGGCCACCGCGATGTGCAAGGGGCCTGAGTCGTTTGTCAGAAAGGCTTGGCAGCGCGACACGGTCGCAATTAATTCTTTGAGCGTGGTTTCCCCCACCCAATTGATCGGTTTTTCTTTCATGAACGTAAGCACTTGGGCCATCGCATCCTTATCTTTGGGTCCGCCGATAAAGACTACCTTTGCACCATCTTGAATCAAGTGATCAGCCACTGCCGCAAATCCGTCGGGAAGCCATCGCTTCGTGGCCCAAACGGAGCCAGGGTTCACTCCAACCAATTTATCCTTTGGCGATACACCGGCCTCTCTCAGGCGTTCGTTAACACGTTCGAGCGCCGCGGGCTCTGGCTTGAGCCAAAGTTCTCCGCTCGGGTTCTGTACGCCAAACACGTTTAAGAGAGCAAGGTTGCGATCTACATCATGAACGCCCCACTGAAAGGGAACAATGTCTGTTAAGAACAAACGTCCTTGGCTAGCCGAAAATCCAACGCGTCTTGGGATTCGCGCGATCCATGCAAAAAGCGCGCTCTTGACTGAGCGATGAGGAATGACTGCCAGATCAAATTTATTGGCTTTCAGTTTCTGCACGAGCGCCCATTGAGCGACAAGAGACTTTTCCTTACCTCTCTTATCAAATAAAATGACCTCGGCTACGGCGGGGTGGCGTTCGAAAACATCGCGAACCTCCGGGGTGCAAAGCACCGAAATGTGAGAATCCGGAAATCGCTCGTGCAATGCTCCGGCAAGCGGCGTAGTCAGGACGGCGTCTCCCAGAAAAGCCGTTTGGATCAGAAGTATTTTGGAAGGCGGTTTAGAAAGCCGAATCGCCGGTTTGAATATCAATCGATCCGTCGCTTCCAAATAGCGGTCGAGTGTATGCTGCTGAAGCTCTTCTCGTCCGAGTCGCGTTCCCACAAAGAGTCTACGCATAAAAGCGGCTTTGCGGTATCGCACGATCTGCCGGGCTCCAGAAAAAAGTGACAGGATGCGTGATCGAAAATTAGCGTGCAAATCAAGAACGGAATCGAAATGGAGGTCGCGAATTTTTCGGATAAGAGAAACGAGAGTCTCGTCCTTTTCGAATGGGATCACTTCGTTTATAGTGCTTTCGCCTTTGAGCACATCGGCGAAGGCTTCTTTCACGAGTGCCGCGATATGCGCGTCGGGATAAGCCGCACGCAGCCGCTTGTAAACCGGTAGCGTCAGCACAACATCTCCGAGTGACGACAACCGGATCACAAGGATCCTAGGCACGCGCAAGGCCTTTTAGTAAATTGAGAGTTTTATCCGATGCGCCCTGGCGGCTTTCAACGGCATTCCGCGCTTTGATACCCATTGCTTGGCGCATCGCAGAACTGTCAAGGAGTTCTCGTAAACTTCTCTCAAGATTGGCCAACGCGACTTGTCGTGCGCCGCCTTGCTGAACTAAGACGTCCGAGATCCCTAAGAAGTTTTCCATCGACGGGCCGAAAATAACAGGAACTCCCATCGCCGCGGGTTCTAGCGGGTTTTGACCGCCTTTGGCGACGAAACTTCCGCCAATGACAACCACATCAGCTATCTTATAGGCCTCGAGCAAATCACCGAAGGAGTCCCATAATAAATTTGGAACGGGACTCGTCGAACCTTTGGATTTGCGAACTAGCGGAACGTTCATGCCAGCGAAGA
>JAYWEN010000451.1:0-8210 GCA_043779245.1 Elusimicrobiota bacterium
GTCATCCGAACCCAATGCCGAGACCGCGATCGCTGCCCCCGCCGAAGTCCCGGCCGAAAGCGTAAGCAATTAAGCCAACTTTTAAGCCGACGAATCTAAAACGCAGCAGCGCTTAATAGCGATTTCAACACTATTGGGTGTTGGTAGGTTGCCGAGTCGAGATATCAAATCCTGTACTTCTAGGACGATAAGGTAAATCAATACTTCCTCTAATAAAGTGTTTGGCTCAGGAATGAGAGACTTTTCCGGACTCGCTAGCCGAGCCGCATAGGGCAAGACAATCCGCGATAAAGGTGCAATGTCCCAAGAAATAATATTGCGTGAAAACATAAACTCTGCGACCTGCTTAGAAAAAGCGAGAGCCGCATTTTTGTGAGAAGGCCTCATTTTGCTTCCTTTCGGAAATTGACGCATCGTATGTAACAACCCTGTTGCTTCCGATACCACAACTGGATTAAAACTTGCTGTTTCGACCGACAAATTTTTAGGTTTATTGCTTCCTTCATCAGTAGTAGATTTTTCCTTAGCACCCATAGTTAATAACCGATCGGGGTAATCCTGAAAGGAATTTGGCATTTCGGCATATAGTGTTCTGATATTGTTCATAACCAGATCCGCAATAAACGCATTCAGAAGTGGGTCCCAGATGCGGCCATGGATTTGGAAAAGTCTTATCACTAAGATCGGATAGGAGCGGCATACCCTCTCTAATGTCATCGGAGTTGGGATTGAACTCAGTAAATCTTTTAAAGTGTTTTTCGTTGCGAGCTTTAATTCTTTAAGGAGCTCGTTTTGAGCGGGCTTATCGCCCTGAGCTTCCGTAAGGGTTATTTCACGAGCCTTTTGAAGAAGCTGTTGTGCATACGCTTTCAGATCGGTCGCGCTATCCGTTATTGGATTTATCACGCCGACTTCCAATGGGGGCTGGAGCGCTTGGTTTTCAAAAGTGTACGCAGACGCAACAAAAGTAAGACTATGTTGTGAAAAAGCAGAAGCACTTTCGCTCACAGAAATAGCCAAACACAAAACGATAGATAGTAGGGGGCGCTTCATAAGCCGATAAATCGACTTCAACAGTATAGATATCCTAGGTTACGCCAATGTTAATACTGGAGGGCCTAATGCGGAGCTTTCCACCCTCCCCAAACAGGCAAAATTTAGTAAACTGAGCCCCGTCGCTGCAGGGATGTCCCTGACGATCAAATTTCACACTTACCCCAAAATTAAAGGAGATTTACATGGCAACAAAATACGTCTATTTCTTTGGCGCCGGCAAAGCCGACGGCAAAGGCAACATGAAAGATTTGTTGGGCGGCAAAGGCGCTGGTCTTGCTGAAATGACGAACGCAGGCGTTCCCGTCCCTCCCGGATACACGATCACAACCGACGTCTGCCGTTATTACAACGCCAATAAGAAACGTGTGCCCAAGGAATTGGCCGCGCAACATAAGGTCGCTCTGGATAAGCTCCAGAAGAGCCTGAAGAAGAGCTTTGGCGATGCATCCAACCCCTTGCTCGTTTCCGTTCGCTCCGGCGCGAAATTCTCCATGCCGGGCATGATGGACACGATTTTGAACCTCGGTATCAATGATGTGGTCGTCGAAGGCCTCGCTAAGCTGACCAATAACCCGCGCTTTGCGTGGGACGCCTATCGTCGATTCATCGCGATGTACGGCAATGTCGTAGGCGGTGTCGAAAAAAATGAGTTTGAACATATTCTAGAAGCACAGAAAAATAAACGTGGGGTCAAATTAGACACGGACTTGAAAGTCCATGATCTCCAAGAGATCGTGATTGATTTCAAAAAGGTCTACAACCGCAAAGTCGGCGTGGACTTCCCTCAAGATCCTCTCATTCAACTCGAAGGCGCGCGCAACGCCGTATTTGAGTCCTGGATGAATCCTCGCGCGATCTACTACCGCCGCCAGAACAAGATCTCCGAAGATCTCGGCACCGCGGTTAACGTTCAATCCATGGTGTTTGGAAACATGGGCGACGACTCTGGCACGGGCGTCGGATTTACCCGTAACCCTTCGACCGGTGAACGCATGTTCTACGGAGAATACTTGACCAATGCCCAAGGCGAAGACGTCGTCGCCGGCATCCGTACCCCGAAACCGATCGTGGAACTCGAAAATGATATGCCTGTCGTTTACAAACAGCTTCGCGCGATTACCTCGAAGCTTGAAAAACACTACCGGGATATTCAGGATTTCGAATTCACCATCGAAAAGGGCAACCTCTTCATGCTCCAGACCCGAACTGGCAAACGGACCGCGGCCGCCGCCGTTCGTATCGCCGTCGAAATGGTGAAGGAAAAGCTCATTACTAAGGAAGAAGCCTTGATGCGTGTGGAGCCGGCTCAGTTGGACCAGCTCCTCCACCCCGTGATCGATCCGAAGGCCGATCTTAAAGTGATTGCTAAGGGACTTCCAGCCTCTCCTGGCGCGGCCACTGGTCAAGCAGTATTCGACGCTGACGTCGCGGCTGAACGCGGCGGCAAAGGCGAACCCGTCATCTTGGTTCGCCAAGAGACGAACCCAGACGACATTCACGGCATGGACGCGGCTCAAGGCATCTTGACGGCTCGCGGTGGAATGACCTCTCACGCCGCTGTCGTGGCGCGCGGTATGGGCAAATCCTGCGTCGCCGGCTGCGAAGAAATTCGCGTGTCGGAGTCGGAGAAGACGTTCCGCATCAATGGAACTGTCGTGAAAGAAAACGATTGGATTACGCTTGACGGTTCAACAGGCCGCGTCATCATGGGCAAAGCGCCACTGATCAAACCGGAGATTTCCGGTGAGTTCGGCATTTTCATGGGCTGGGCCGATGCGATCCGTACGCTCAAAGTCCGCGCCAACGCTGACGTCCCGCGCGATGCCGTGGTGGCCCGCGAGTTCGGCGCTGAAGGCATCGGCCTTTGCCGCACGGAACATATGTTCTTCGCCGAAGACCGTCTCCCGTTCATGCAAGAAATGATCGTTGCTCAAGACGTCGAAGCCCGCAAAGTGGCTTTGCAAAAGCTTCTCCCTTTCCAGAAGGAAGACTTCAAAGGCTTGTTCCGCGAAATGAAAGGCTACCCGGTCACGATTCGTTTGATCGATCCGCCGCTTCACGAGTTCTTGCCGAAAACCAAAGAAGCCGCTGAAGCCTTGTCGAAGAAAATCGGCGTCCCTCTGGAAAAGATTCTCAAAGCCTCCGAAGATCTGCATGAGTTCAACCCCATGCTCGGTCATCGCGGTTGCCGCTTAGGAATCACGTACCCTGAGATCACCGAGATGCAGACCAAAGCCATCATCAGCGCGGCCTGTGAACTCGCCAAAGAGAAAATTAAAGTCGTTCCCGAAATCATGGTGCCGCTCGTGGGTAACATCACCGAGTTCAAGGATCAGAAGACCTTGATCGTTCGCGTCGCGGACGAAACCATGAAGGAATATGGCGTCAAGCTTCAATACATGGTCGGAACCATGATCGAAGTACCGCGCGCCGCCTTGACGGCCGACGAGATCGCGACTGAAGCCGACTTCTTTAGCTTCGGCACCAACGACCTCACGCAAATGGCCTTGGGTTTCTCGCGCGATGATGCAGGCAAATTCATTAAGGTCTACTTAGACAAGAAAATCTTCAAAGACGATCCCTTCCAAACCTTGGATCAAGCCGGCGTGGGACAACTCATGCAGGGCGCGGTCGCCAAGGGTCGTAAAGTGAAGAAAGATCTTAAGTGCGGAATCTGCGGAGAACACGGGGGTGATTCCGAGAGCGTGAAGTTCTGCCATCGGACGAACCTGAACTATGTCTCCTGCTCCCCGTACCGAGTACCCATAGCCCGGCTCGCGGCAGCGCAAGCCGTTATCGAAGGAAAAGGCAAGGGCGGCAGCTACAGCATGAAGTAACGGCAAATCAAAGGGCAAAAGCTAAAAGTCAAAAGTCAAAAATAATCTGAACAAAATGCCTCCTATGGTCCTCTAAGACATAGGAGGTTTTTTTATGATAAATCGAACGAATCTGGAAGAAAGGCTGATTGATTTTGGAGCAGAGATCTTAATGCTGACCCGAAAAATACCGCCAACAATGGCGGGAAATCACGTTGCTAAGCAATTGATGCGGTCAGGAACATCGGTGGGAGCAAATTATCAGGAAGCACGAGGAGCCGAGTCAAAAGCTGATTTTGTTCACAAGCTCCAAGTCGCATTAAAAGAGGCTCGTGAATCGTATTACTGGCTTACGATTCTCAGCCGCACACGCATGCTGCCAGAAAACGTTATTCTTGATTGGCTTAAAGAATCGAATGAAATACGTCTCATACTTTCCAAGTCTGTTGTTACTGCAAAGTCACACTTGAATGAACCGGTCCTATGACTTTTGACCTTTGACTTTTAGCTTTTGCCTTTTGACTTGCACTTAGCACCGCCACGCGGTATACCTACTCATAACCTATGGCTCAAGCCACCGACATTGTTAAAAAATCGTTCACCTTCGCAGGAGAATCCGCCGGCGAAGTGGCCACGCTTCTGGGATTGGACCGCAATGGCACGTTAGAGCTCGAGCTGGCCGATTATCTCAGTGCCGGCAACGGTGACATAAAGAATAAGCTCATCTGGGATGCGGAAAAGAAGGAACTTCTTATTGAAGGGGTTTGGTACGACTGGCACAAGGCCAAGCCTAAACGGAAAGGTCCGCGGTTTTCATTTGATGGTCCCGCGGAACTCGACCAAAAATCATTGGGAATTTTTAAGAATTGGGCGAAGCTCTACCAACGCATTCAAGGTCAAGGGAAATCGGTAGGCCACCGGTCTTCCGAAATTCGTCGCGGGATTACTTTTCGAATGGAATCCGATAAAATTCGCCAGTCCGGATGGTTTATGCGCAAACTCCGAGGACTCTTTCATACCTCAGAGGTGATTATTTTGGAAGCCTTATTCGAACGCAATGGCAAAGGCTTGTGGCTTGAAGTCCGGGTGGGACCTCCACTGCGTTAACTCCCACTCTTTAACCCTCTCTTGTCATTCATAGCCATGGGGACATTAGGAATACGACCTATTTTCCTTAGGAAAAATATTAATAATCGACGATACCAAGGATCCTTTCTTTTGCTGGGCAATAGGGCAGAGGGTTTATCGGACGCTTGAGTGGAGTAGGTTGGAGATTGTCCTTCTCTGACTTTACGAGCTTCTATCTCTTCAACAGTGGTCAAAAATAATCCCCAGCTCGCCAGGAAGAGTTTAATTTCATTGAGTTTTTTTCTGCCAAAACCTTTAATTCGTAGAAGATCCTGTTGGGACGAGTTCACAATGTGACGAAGTGTAGGCGTTGATTCCTGGCGAGAGGAAAAGTGGCGGAAGAGCACAAAGCGCGTTCTCTCCTTCAAAGACAACATGACGATGGGGGTTTCTAAAAACGCATCGAGCGTTTGGACATCGTAGGAGTCGATTCGAATCGCAGTAGCCTGGAACGTCCCAACGACAAACGGACACCCGAATGCTTTTAAGAGGTCATTTATTTCTGTAACGCGAATGTCCCCGAGGTTTTTTGCATCTCGAACGACCTGCGGATTCAATGTAAGCACAACGCGGATTGTAGGGACCGGGTTGGATTCTGTTTCTAATAGGCTGATCAGGCCCACCGTCACGCTGTATGGAAAAGGGAGGAGCGTGAGGGGCTTATCGAGGAGTTCATTTAAGGCTTGTTCATCAAGTGGGTTTTGCTTAAGTCTTTGGCGCAGATCGAATGATTCTCCTAGTTTCGCAATTCTCCTCCAGAAATGATTTTCGTATTGATGAATGGTTGAGCCCGTTACTCCGAGTTCTTGACCGATTTCTGTGTGAGTCTTGAATCCAGTGCCTTTTGTTTTCAGCAGACGTTGACTGATGATCAGAGAATAAGCCGCCAAGCGGCGCGGCCCTTGTCTTCCTGGCCAAAATCGGATTTCATTTTCAGATATTAACGCTTCACAGAAAGCAGCCAGCCAAGAAAAAGGTGGGGCCGTCTCCTCTCCAAAAATATGTGGAAGCCTGCGCTGTAAAACAGACATCAAATGAACAACATCGTTAGACAGTGGAACACGCATTTCTCCGGCGACATTGGCCATCGCTTCTTGTCTGAATAGAAGGTTGCCGGCATCGGTTGGGAAGGAAGCGGACTTCAGAAAGCGGTCATCCAACGCAAGCGTGCTGGAGTTTACTAAGACGGCAACCGCAAGGGCTGCCGCAATAACGCGGTCAAGTTTTGTCATTAGAGATATTTTAAAGGGTCTATGACAGGAAGACCATGAGTCGGATGGGTAGAAATCCAGCCCGGAAGACCTACTCTTCGGTGTCGGGTTCGGGAACGGCTTGGCTGAGGTGGTCGATGGGACAAAGTTCTTTGGGATCGGTGCCTTTCTTAAAGGCCACAAGCGCGACTTTAGGGCAGCTGGGCAGCGCGAGCAATCCAGAGGCGGAATCGATTTTGGCAAAAACAATGTCAGGGGGGACGGCGAAATTGTGAACGGGCAGCCCTTGATGTGCGCGCTTCATGAACTCCGTCCACCAAGGAAGGACCTTGGAAGCCGCGGTGAAATGCTTTCCCATCGACGTAAAATCGTCGTAACCCATCCAGGCACCGGTCACGAGATCCGGCGTGAATCCGACAAACCATAAATCTTTGAGGTCTTGATTAGTCCCCGTTTTGCCGGCAGCGGGGCGATTGAGTTCTAGCGCGTGACGGCCGGTTCCGCTCGTCACAACGGCTCTCATCAAGTCAACCATCAAGTACGCCGTTTGCGCGGAAAGCGCAACGGTGGACTGCGGAGAATTTTCTTCCAGCACTTTTCCATTTTTATCTTCCATGCGTCTGATGCCGTACGGTTCAGGGCGAATCCCGCCATTGACGAACGTGCAGTAAGAGCCGGTGAGTTCGAGAAGATTGACTTGCTCGGTTCCCAGTCCAATGGAAAGCACGGCATGCAGAAGACTTTTGATTCCGCACTTATGAGCATAGTCAATCACGACCTTTGGGGTGAAGTGATCGGTCAATCGAATAGAGACCAAATTCCGCGATAACGCAAAGCCCGTACGCAACGTGACTGGCCCAAAATATTTAAAGTCCCAGTTCTGTGGTACCCAGGCTTGGTCGGAGGGAAAGGGGGCAGTGGCTTTGGAAATCGAATAGGCATCGGTCGCGCTGTCTAAGAGTTTCCAGTCGCTGCCATCGTTATAGAATCCCGCGCGATCGTCATCCACGATAGTTGCTTGCGTCATCCCATCGTCCATGGCGGCGGTCCATACAAACGGTTTGAAGGCGGATCCTGGTTGACGCTGGGCTTGGACTGCTCGATTAAACTGTGACTCTTTGAATTCTCGCCCCCCGACGAGGGCACGTATTTCTCCCGTGTGAGGGTCAAGCGCTACAAGCGAGCCTTGAACCTTTGCGGTGGTCGTTGAGACCACAGGCATTTTCTTTTTCGATTTCTTCGCCAGCGCGATCGCGGCAGTCAGTTCTTTCTGTTTGTCTTTGTCGAAGCCAGATAAATTCTTCTCCATCACTTCCTCAGCCGCGCGCTGCATTTTCAAGTCCAAGGTCGTATAAATAGAAAAGCCGCCCTGATAAAGCGCGTTATCTCCGTACTTGGGATCCAAAATCTGTCGAAGATACTCGACAAAATACGCACCGACCGGGGGAGCGACGGGGACGCGCGCAGAACGAATGGGAACGAGATTTGCCTCCGCTTCTTCTCGGGCTGTGATGTATTTCGACTTCCGCATGCGGGAGAGCACCCAGGCCCGCCGACGCATCGCATTCTTCGGGCTTAGAAATGGGGAATACGTTTTGGGAGACCGAGGCAAGCCTCCTAAAAGAGCGCATTCGGCCAGGTTTAACTCCCTAGCGTTTTTACCAAAGAATGTCCGCGAGGCCGCCTCCACACCGTATGCGCCGTGCCCGAAGTAAATCTGATTCATATACATTTGAAAAATCTCTTCTTTCGAATAGTTGTGCTCAAGCTGGATAGCTAGTAAAAGCTCGCGCACTTTGCGCGTAAGTGTTTTCTTCTGAGAAAAGAAGAGAACCTTGGATAACTGCTGAGTAATCGTCGAGCCTCCTTCCACGACCCGGCCATGCCGGAGATTCGACACGAGCGCTCGGGCGATGCCTTTCAAATTGATACCCCAATGCTGAAAGAAATACTGGTCTTCCGTGCCCATGAAAGCATTCTGAAGGTTGACGGGAATCTC
>JAYWEN010000452.1:0-3320 GCA_043779245.1 Elusimicrobiota bacterium
GAAAAGGCCAATGCTTTCGGACTGCCGCAGGTCCCCAGACGTTGTGAATCTTGGTTGCTTCTTCGACGCTATTCACCGAAGAATAACTGGGCAAATGCGTTTTACAGAAGGCCTGCAAATCACGAATCTCTTTAACTTGTTCCCCAACAATTCGCTGGGCGGCCACGCGAGGAATGATAGGACGATCGACGCCTAACGCTTTCTTTAGGGAAACGACGGTGAGTTTTCCGTCTGCAGCCCGTCGATGGAGATACGCCGACATGAAATCTGGGGAAATTTCCCAGCCCGTTTCTTTTCGGATGTCGTCGCAAATCTGTTCGGGGGTGCGCCAACTTTTCTCAATTTTAATGTGCGCCGGAAGCTTTTTTTCCGTTGGCGTTTCGGCGTCAGGGTTCTTGGCGCCAAAGTGCCTGATAAACTCATCTCGTTCAGCGGAGCTCAGTCCCAAGTCGGTAAGCTGCTGGGTGAGAGGGCGTATGTGGCTCTGAAAGTTTTGTTCTTGTACCCTCACGATATCAGCCTTCGAGCTCCAGCCAATCGACCTATCCATTCCGGCAATATCAAAAAACTCCACTCTAATTTTTCCATCTTTTTGCGCTTCCAACAGGTCAGGTGACGCCTGCAGGGAGGTACTTGCCGCTTGAAGAATCTCTGAAGCTTCCGTCGGGGTTTTAGGCATCTCAGACAAACCACCGTGCCGCTTTGCATAGTCTTGGAATCGAAGGATCTCTTCACTTTGGGCGGAAATCAGAGTCTGGGCATCACCCGGGGAAAGCAGCAGTGAGGACGTTCCATCTTCAAGGGGTATTAAAATGACCGAAAGGGGACTTGTGCTCCGTCGAGCCAGAATATAGTCAATTATCTCCTGCGCGCTCACGTCCCACCCCGTTTTCAGCTGAATCGCAGCACAGATTGAAGCTGGCATCTGCCAGGTCCTTAATTCTTCCCAGCTCAAGGAAGGACCGGAAGCGTCTTGGGGTCGTGGATGGTGGGTCGCGAGAATTTTATCCAGCATACGATTCAGCAGCATCGGATCAGCCGGGAACAGTTGAGGGAAATCTTCTCCTTGGACGATACCGCGAAGCATAATCATTTCCCAGTTCAGGGGCATCCAGTCGGCGGTATCAAGAATGGCCCAATAGGCTTCGAGGGCGTGCCTCCAGACTAGAAGAGAAGGTGCCTTGTTGTTATTTAGCGCGACATCGAGAGACTGTAAGGCGGCTTCCATCGCCAGCCGGGCAGCGCTGGGATCCTGCGCCATGACCAGGCCATCAAAAAGGTGGCGATTTTCACTCGCGTATTTGTCCCAGCTCGAGGCGGTATGAGTCTGCTCATTCCACAAGCGAAAACCTTCCTCGACACGTTTCAGGTTGGACAACAGGCTCTCCCTGGATTGCACAAACCCCAAGGCGTCATAGATGTACCTTGTCCCGGGAACATGTGAAGGGCGATCGGGGTGTTGCGTATAGAAATGAAGCATTCCCACTAACCCGTGACGTAAGGGAGGTACTGGCTCCGGACCATAACCTTTCGAGCCAAAGGGCTGATCGAGAGAGGTTTCCTGGGAGACCGCCATGGAATGCAATAAAGCCCGCTGAGTGCTTTTCGGAAGAATCTTCCAAAGATGATTAATGCGCTGCCCGGCCCACGCGCCAAAACTTTCCAGGGTGTACGTCCCTTTAATCGGATACCGCTTTGCGCGAAGCTCAGGAAAAAGAACATCCACGACATAGTGAGGCAGGGCCTTTCTGGTGGGTTTTTCCTTTTCGAAAAAGACGTAGAGTTTTTCCAACTTGTTCCCGCGTTCATCTATGGGTAATTTCCAATGGAAGGGCGCAAGGCGGTACAGGTCCTCTGAAATCACCGGACCCATTTCCCCCCATGGAACACCATCGATCTTGTGGAAGACGCGCGCGGCCAGTGTAACCACGAGGTGCCGCACCAACGGACGGTTAATTAAAAGCATTTCTTGCCAGGGTATTCGACGGATTGCTTTCTCATCAATGAGGCGCTGGAGATCGGCCATCGACCGAGCTTGCTTAAAGGAGGGCAACGGAACCGTAAGTTCCCCAAAATACCCCAATTCTTCAAGAATAAGCCAAAGAGACGTCTTGCCTGCTTCGACCGCTTGAGCCTGCCGGTCGTCAATAAGTCCTCTAATAGCGGTCCCGATACGGTCACACTTATAGCGATAAATGTCTTCGATTTCTAAATCGCGGCCGCGTTCTTTGCCAGCCTTGACCCGTATTTCTTCTACGAGCTCTTTTAATACCAAATCACTTAGGACTGACCAACGGAGCTTATAGATTTGGCCTTCGCGATAGCCCTCGGTTTTATCGCCCGTGTCGATTCGAGCGAGAAGATCCTTCACCATCTTGCTTGGAGGAGGGACCGGCTTGGCGGCGGAAAGCGGCGCCCAGGGAAACCGCCGGTTATAACTGAAATGAGTGATTAGATTGAAAACCGACGCTGAGCCAACGATCACCATGCCGGGCAAAAGGGCCGCCAGAATGATCCGGACAGATACGTCCGTGTAAGCAAAAGGATTCCACGAAACAACCGGGTTTATTGCAAGAAACATACCGCAAAGCAAGCCCGGAACCAGACCCAAAACGGCGCCCAACACGGTGGATTTAACCACCTGATCAAGACCTTCTCGCCGCTTACGCGCCACCCCCGGATGTTGGTTGCCAGGATGCTTGAGAAAAAACTCTCCTATCAAGATGCGCATCTTGAGATCATTGATACTCAATGAGTGAAAGGAAATGCGCAGCAGAGCGGGAAGCTCGATAAAAAGTTGCCCGCTTAGATTCCAGGCGAGGTGGCGCTCGAGGTTTGCCTCGGGCACGCTCAGCCCAGCCACTTTTTGATTGACCCCATGGTTGAACTTTCGGCCGTGCCAGAATTGTGCCAGACGAGGAATGAGGGCCTCATGAAGGAACGGCGCGGTGACGGCTACGGAAAAGGGCTCTCGGTAAGATTTCAGGCGAACCGCTTCCGCCGCAGCTCGGTCACAGAACAACAAAGGCAATAGAACAAGTGTCACCGCGCGTCGAGAAAAGAGATTCATACGATAGGTGATTTTAGACTTTGGGGACCGGTAGATCTATGGAGCAACGAGGGATGGATCGCAAGTCGAAAGTCCTACGATTCAGTGGGCCCAGGCGAGGATGAAAGCAGTGCTCCCGGACTAGGATTCGAACCTAGACTAAAGGATTCAGAGTCCTTCGTGCTACCGTTACACAATCCGGGAGCGCTGCCCTCTACGACTTAAAACTTCTGATCAGTTCTTCGAAACGCCTGGCGGAATAATGATTTCG
>JAYWEN010000453.1:0-1634 GCA_043779245.1 Elusimicrobiota bacterium
AACATCGCCTCCGTCGTTGGCCAGATGGGAAATGCAGGACAGGCCAATTACTCCGCTTCAAAAGGCGGCGTGATCTCCCTCACCAAGACTTGTGCGAGAGAGTTTTCCTCACGAAACATTCTGGTGAATGCGATTGCTCCCGGATTCATTCGCACGCGAATGACTGACGCTTTAACCGAAGAGCAAAAGACGAAGCTCTTAGAGATGATTCCTTTAGGTCGGCTGGGTGAGCCCGAAGATATAGCCAAAGTCGCTTTGTTTCTTTGTTCGGAAGAGTCTTCCTATATTACGGGACACGTTGTATCCGTCAACGGCGGAATGTATATCTAGTTTCAATTACTTAGGGAGGGTTTGACTATGGCACAAGTACAAGATGTGGAAGCGCGCGTAAAAGAAATTATTGTGGAACAGCTGGGCGTTGACGCTTCGGAAGTCAATATCCAAGCCTCGTTTGTGAATGATTTGGGCGCCGACTCTCTCGACACTGTCGAGCTTGTCATGGCTCTTGAAGAAGAATTTGACATTGAAATTCCTGACGAAGAAGCTGAGAAGATCCAGTCCGTCGGCCAGGCCGTCGACTATATCAAAGCCCACATGAAGAAATAGGCCACTGCCTATTTCCCTCTCATCCCCTTTATCTGGGGAAGCACTGATCTAAAAATCATGAAACGTCGAGTGGTGATCACCGGTGTGGGGGTTGTTTCCCCCATCGGTATCGGTAAAGAAGCCTTTTGGGACTCTCTCAAGAACGGTCGTTCTGGAGCAGGGACCCTCACGTTTTTCGACACCACCGAGTACCCCTGTAAAATCGATGCCGAGGTTAAGAATTTCAAACCCGAAGATTTCATTGAAGATAAAAAGAGCATTCGCCGCATGGATCGGTTTACCCAGTTCGCCTTTTGCGCGGCCGATATGGCGATCAAGGATTCAGGCCTCGATACGTTCAAGATGGACCCCGATCGAGTCGGGGTGATCGTCGGAACTGGAATAGGCGGACTCTCAACCATTGAAGAGGAACATACTGTTTTAAAAGACAAGGGCGTGCGACGCGTGAGCCCCTTTCTCATTCCAAAACTTATTTCCAACATGGCTCCTGGTGAGATCGCGATTCGATGGGGCTTCACGGGTCCTAACTACGCGGTGGCCAGCGCCTGCGCGACATCCAATCACGCGATCGGCGATTCGCTTCGTATGCTGCGCTATGGGGATGCCGACGTGATCGTTACAGGGGGCTCGGAAGCCGCCATTACTCCTTTAGGCTTTGCAGGTTTTTGCGCCGCTCGAACACTCTCCACACGAAATGATGCTCCCGAGAAAGCGTCGCGTCCGTTTGATAAAGATCGCGATGGATTCTTGATGGGTGAGGGGGCCGGTATTGTGGTCCTTGAGACCCTCGATCACGCGCTGGCTCGCGGAGCCAAAATCTATGCGGAGGTCGCCGGCTACGGGGCAACGGATGACGCCTACCACATTACGGCGCCGAACCCCGAAGGAACCTCGGCGGCTCAGGCGATGAAGCGTGCCATCAAAGATGCCGACGTTCAACCGGAAGACATTCAGTACATCAACGCACACGGGACTTCCACCAATTTAAATGACAAGACCGAAACCAAAGCGCTCAAGATGGTGTTTGG
>JAYWEN010000454.1:0-5077 GCA_043779245.1 Elusimicrobiota bacterium
TGATTTTGGCAGCCATGGCTTAGTTATGCGCTTTATTCAGTCGCCTACGGCTACTACGACTATTTTTATTACAATATGGTAACTACAGAGAATCTAATAACAACACAAATGCAAATCGTCTGCTCTAAAGCCGAACTCCTCAAAGGAATTCAAATCGTCCAATCAGCGGTTTCTTCCAAAAGCACACTTCCCGTGCTATCTAATATTTTGATCGAAACCAAAACCAATCAACTCAAATTAGCTGCCACAGATTTAGAAGTCGGCGTCCGCTGTATGATTAAAGCTGAGATCGTAAAAGAAGGGGCATTAACGATTCCCGCCAAGACATTTAGTGATTTCGTGAAGACACTTTCAGATAGTCATGAAATAAAAATCACGACGGAAGATGGGACGCGGATGGAAGTGCGTTCCGGTAAAACGCGCTGCGTTCTTTTAGGTCTTCCGAAAGAGGATTTTCCTGTCCTACCTGAGTTTCCAGAGGATAATGCCGTTTCGATGGAAGCTAAAGTGCTTCTCGAAATGATTCATAAAACCTCGTTCGCGGCGTCGACCGATGAAACCCGATATATTTTAAACGGCGTCTACTTTATGCTTGATAAAGGCACCGCGCGTATGGTTGCCACGGATGGTCGCCGGTTGGCTTTTATGGCTCGGCCCGTGCAGGAAAAGAAATTAAATATCGCCGTTATCATTCCTTCGAAGGCAATCCGAGAAGTAGAACGTTTATTACTCGCGGAAGGACTCGCGGTGGATACTGTAAAGGTGAGTGTGACGGAAAATCAGGTCGCTTTTAAAGTGGGTGAAACAGTGATTATTTCACGCTTAATCGACGGACATTTTCCGAATTATGATCAAGTGATTCCTAAGTCGGCTGATATCCGCGTTCAATTGGCGGCTAAAGATTTATTGACGATGACTCAGCGCGCGGCACTTGGATCAGGCGACCGCGGCGGGGCCGTTAAATTCATTTTAGAAAAGGGCCGACTGCGGGCGATCGGCGCGGCGCAAGGGCGCGTAGAAGTAGAAGACGAGTTGCCCGTCGATTATTCAGGCGAGAATTTGGAAATTGCTTTCAATCCCCAATTCGTGCAAGATGTCTTAAAGAATATTGACGCAAGCCAAGTATGGCTCGAGCTGACGACAACATTGAACCCAGGCGTCCTACGGCCTGTGGGTGATGACCAGTTGTTGTCGGTCATTATGCCGATGAGAGTATAGGGCGCGTGGCACTCGCCTCACTTTCCAGTGACGTTCAGAAATTTTCCAAAAAACTGGGCCTCTCGACAGACCTCACGTTGATCGAGCATGCGTGGAATTTAGAAGTGGGACGCATCGGAGAGTCAGCACGTATCGCCGCGATGGACAACGCGTGCCTCGTCATTGAAGTTGATTCCCATTCAGCGATGCAGGAATTATCCTTGCGTCGCCGAGAGATCGTAAGAAAATTGAATAAACATTTTCCGAGCCCGTTCATACAACAGATCACTTTACGGATCAGCAACCATGGCCATTAAGACCGCCGAATACGACGCAAGTAAGATTACCATCCTCGAGGGACTCGAGCCGGTCCGGCAACGCCCGGGCATGTACATCGGCTCGACGGGCCCATCGGGCATGCATCATCTTGTGTATGAAGTCGTCGATAACTCGATTGATGAAGTCTTAGCCGGCCACGCCAAAAGCGTCGATGTCACAATTCATCCTGACAATTCAGTCACGGTCTTAGACGATGGTCGCGGCATCCCCGTCGATCCCAAGCACGACGTCGAAAATCCTAAACTCAAAGGCAAATCCGCTTTAGAAATCGTCATGACGGTTCTGCATGCCGGAGGCAAGTTCGACAAGGATACGTATAAAGTGTCCGGCGGACTTCATGGCGTTGGCGTCTCGGTCACGAACGCTCTTTCTGAATGGCTCGAAGTCGAAGTCTACCGAGCGGGAAAAAGCTACGTCCAAAAATACGAACGTGGAAAACCTTTCGCTCCCGTCAAACAAAAAGGCACCACGGAGGATCGCGGGACAAAAGTTACCTTCAAGCCAGACCCGCAAATTTTCGGTGAGATTCTTTTTTCCTTCGACACGCTGTCAAATCGCCTACGCGAACTCGCGTTCTTAAATCCCGGCACGACGATCACGATCATTGATGAGCGCGACGATAAAGAACATACGTTTTGCTACGAAGGCGGCATCATTGAATTCGTCCGTTTCTTAAACGGAAACAAATCCACGCTTCATCCGGAACCCATTTATTTTAAGAAGGAAAAAGACGGCGTCGTCGTCGAAGTCGCCATTCAATACAACGATGGCTACAATGAACAAGTCTTCTCGTTCGTCAATAACATCAACACGATCGAAGGCGGAACGCACGTCACCGGATTCCGCAGCGCGCTAACCCGCGTCATCAACGATTATCTAAAGAAGAAAGATTTACTGAAAGATAAAACGATTAATCTCACCGGCGAAGACGCGCGGGAGGGATTGTGCACGGTTATCTCCGTTAAAGTTCCGAACCCACAATTTGAAGGCCAGACCAAAACCAAGCTCGGCAACGGTGAAGTGGAAGGCTTAACTAAATCCGTCGCGGGTGACGCGCTTTCGGCCTTCTTCGAAGAGCATCCGCCGATCGCCGGTAAGATTTGCGAAAAAATGATTGTCGCCGCCGAAGCGCGTGAAGCGGCCCGCAAAGCGCGCGAACTCACTCGTCGCAAAGGCGCGCTCGATGGCGCGTCTCTCCCCGGTAAATTGGCTGACTGTTCTGATCGCGATCCCGATCGATCCGAGCTCTATATCGTCGAAGGTGACTCGGCCGGCGGTTCCGCAAAACAAGGCCGCGACCGTAGCTTCCAAGCGATTCTTCCGTTGCGCGGAAAAATTATTAACGTCGAGAAGTCGCGCTTAAGCAAAGTGCTTGCGAACGAAGAAATCCGCACGATGATCACCGCGATCGGTACCGGCGTAGGCGAAGAAGATTTCAAACTCGAGAAAGCCCGTTACAAACGCATCATTATCATGACCGATGCCGATGTCGACGGTTCTCACATCCGCACGTTGTTGCTTACATTCTTCTATCGACAAATGACGCCTCTGATCAAAGAGGGCTACATCTATATTGCTCAGCCGCCTCTGTATAAAGTGAAAAAAGAAAAAAAAGAAATGTATCACGATACTGACGAGTCGCTCGACCAGTGGTTACTGAATGAAGGGTTGGAAGACGCGGAATTATGGGGATTGAACAAAGGCAAATTGGGCAAGAAAATTGAACCGACGCAGCTCAAGCCCGCGCTTAAATGGCTGACGGAGCTCGAAAGCCTGTTGCGAAAACTCTTAAAGAAAAATTTAACGCTCGATGACTATTTCACGTTCAAGAAGAAAGACAAACTCCCGCTTTATCGAATTAACGAAGATGCCGGCCCGCGCTACATTTACACCGACAAAGAATGGAAATCGTTTAAAGAAGAATACCTCAAGATTAAACGCGAAAAATTAAAAGCCGAAACAAAAACCGAAGGCTCAGAAGCCGTAGCCCCCACGGAAGCGAGCGAAGAGCTCGGCGCTGAAGTGAAAGATCTTTGGGAGCTTCCGAAGATTGATGCCCTGATTGAAAAATTGATCGGCGCGGGCTTTGAAATTTCAGCGTCCGAAGAAGGCGCCAAGGCCGACGAAGCCAAGCCGATCTATCGCGCCAAATCGGGAGCCGACGAAAAAGATTTATACAACGTGCAGGAAGTGTTGGCCGCGATCAAAGATTTTGGCCGCAAAGGCGCGTATATCCAGCGCTATAAAGGCTTGGGCGAAATGAATCCCACGCAGCTCTGGGAAACAACGATGGATCCCAAATCCCGACGGCTCCTTCAAGTAAAATTGGATGACGTCGTTGCGGCCGATCAAATTTTTAATACGCTCATGGGCGACCGCGTTGAACCGCGCCGACTGTTTATCGAAACCCACGCGCTTGACGTCAGAAATCTGGACATCTAACTAATTTATGGCTGACCCGACATTACCGCAAGAACCCAACGATAAGATCATTCCGAGGAACATCGAAGATGAGATGAAAACCTCGTACATCGATTACGCGATGAGCGTGATCGTGGGACGCGCCTTGCCGGACGTTCGCGATGGATTTAAACCGGTGCATCGCCGCATTCTCTTTGCCATGAAAGAAATGGGACTCACTCACCGCTCGGCTTACAAAAAGAGCGCCCGCGTTGTCGGAGACGTGCTTGGTAAATTCCATCCCCATGGCGATTTGTCCGTCTATGACGCGATGGTCCGTATGGTTCAAACTTTCTCTTTACGTTATCCCATGGTCGACGGCCAAGGAAACTTCGGTTCGATCGACGGCGATTCGCCGGCCGCCATGCGATACACCGAAGTCCGCTTAGGCGCCATCGCTGATGAAGTGTTGGGTGATATCGATAAAGAAACCGTCGATTTCGGACCCAATTATGACGGTTCGATGACCGAGCCTCTCGTTCTCCCGGCGAAACTTCCCAATTTGCTCGTCAACGGGTCCTCCGGTATCGCCGTCGGGATGGCGACAAATATGCCGCCGCATAATTTGACGGAAGTCTGCGACGGAATTAACGCTTATATAGAAAATCCTGACGTCACGACGGCTGAGCTTTTAAAGATCATCAAAGGCCCTGACTTCCCAACCTACGGCTTCATCATGGGACGCCAAGGCATCAAAGACTATTTTGAAACGGGCCGCGGCTCAATCCAGATTCGTGCCAAGACCGAAATCGAAGACATTCGCGGCGGCCGCCAAGCCATCATCGTTAACGAAATTCCGTATCAGGTGAATAAAACGACGCTGATTGAAACCATTGCCGATCTCGTCCGCGATAAGCGCATTGAAGATATTTCCGATATTCGTGACGAATCTGATCGCGACGGTATCCGTCTCGTGATCGAAATCAAACGCGAAGGCAACGCGCAGATCGTTTTGAACCAACTCTTTAAGCATACCCAGCTGCAAACGTCATTCGGTGTGATCATGCTGGCTCTCGTAAACGGCAAACCCAAAGTTCTGCCGATGCGCGAAATGATTCATTGGTACGTCGAGCATCGCAAG
>JAYWEN010000455.1:0-15241 GCA_043779245.1 Elusimicrobiota bacterium
GCGGTCTCGCCCTATGACGACTGGCATCGTCAAGCATGGGCGGCGGCGCTGGTTTTGCTTATGATTGTTTTAATCACCAACGTCGGGGCGCGTCTTCTGATGCGCAATCAAGTGAAGGTATTCTAGTCGCGGAGAGGAAAACCAAATGGAAAGTGTATTGGAAAGACCCGTCTCGCAAACGCCTGTGATGCCCGCTCAGGGAATCGAAGCGATAAAGGTGAATACGTGGTTTGGCACGAAGCATGTCCTCAAAGACATCAGCATGGCGATTAAACCCAAACAGGTCACAGCCATCATCGGCCCGTCGGGCTGTGGAAAATCGACCTTCATTCGCTGCATCAACCGAATGCATGAAGTCGCCCCCAATGCCAAGATGTCGGGGCAGATTTTTTTGGATGGTGCTAATATTTTCGACCTGGACCCCGTTATTTTGCGCAGACGCGTTGGGATGGTCTTTCAAAAAGCCCAGCCTTTTCCCTCGATGAGCATTTTCGACAATGTCGCGGCCGGGCTCAGGCTTAATGGCCTGCGCAATCAGAACCAGCTCGCCTCGATCGTGGAGCAAAGCCTCCGCCGCGCGGCCCTCTGGGATGAAGTGAAAGACTCTCTCGACAAGCCAGGCACCGGGCTCTCCGGTGGTCAGCAGCAGCGGCTTTGTATTGCCCGTGCGCTTGCGGTGAGTCCCGCGATCCTTCTCATGGATGAACCCTGCTCGGCTCTTGATCCGATTGCCACAGCCAAGATTGAAGAGCTCATCCTGGACTTAAAACAGAACTACACGATTGTGATCGTGACGCACAACATGCAACAAGCGGCACGCGTTTCAGATGAGACAGCCTTCTTTCTTTTGGGAGAGCTCATCGAATTCAACAACACCAAACAGATTTTTACCAACCCCGGTCAAAAACGCACCGAGGATTACATTACCGGGAGGTTTGGCTAATGGAACGTCATTTCGATCAGGATTTGCAGCAACTCAAGGAACGCATTCTGTACATGGGGAGTCTCGCCGAGACGATGATTCACATCGCCATCAAAGCGCTCGCCGACAGGAAGCGGGAGCTCACCAAAGATGTCTTCCGAATGGAAGCCGATGTCAACAAGCTTCAAATCGAAATCGATGAGCGCGCCCTGCAAATGATTGCGCTTCACCAGCCAACCGCCTCCGACCTCCGGTTTATCACAGGTGCCATGAAGATCAATTCCGACTTAGAGCGCATCGGGGATCAGGCCGTCAACATTTCTGAAACCACCGAATATCTCTTGGAAGAACCTCCCCTCAAACCCTTGATCGACGTCCCACGCATGGCCCAGATCGCAAGCAAAATGCTCAAAGATGCGCTGGATTCCTTCGTGAATCGGGATGAGAATTTAGCACGCTCGGTGCTCGTGCGTGATGACCAGGTGGATGAGCTCAAGGATCAGGTCTTTCGAGAACTCTTGACCTACATGATTTCAGACCCCTCCACCATCAAGCGAGCCATCGATCTCATCTTGATCGCCCGCAACCTCGAACGCATCGCCGACCACGCCACCAACATCGCCGAAGACGTCGTCTTCGTCGTCGCCGGCAAAGACATCCGGCATCACGCCGAAACCACCCAAGCCTAACGATTCCAGACTCTGGCTATGCACACCGAGGGGATGTTGCTGCTTTTCTGCCATTCAACAGAAAACTGTGGATCTGACATAATTCTAGGCTACGGCAGAACTACGACAGAGCTACAACAAGATAGCTAAGACATGTTTATGTATAGTCAGAGCCATGCCAGAGCTTAAGTCCTCCGCTCTCACCCGCAATATCGCACACTGAGCGAAACCCTCGACGTCACCCGACCGCTACTGCACGGTCAACGTACCGATCCAAATACCCGTGGGAAGACTTTTGTAATCCATCGCTTGGATAATCCTTGATAGGGATTATTCGCCCAATAAAAGCCATGCGGTCAACTTCACACCCACCCAAAAATGTGAGTGGATTCATCAGCATGCGGCAACAGTGTTTGAAGACGAAGTCCGCTCGCGTTATCCCGGCGCAAAACGGTACTGGGAAAAAAGTGGTGAATTTGATCTCGTTCGTCCGGCGAAGGAAGGCGATTCTCCACAGAAAGGCATCATTGTCACCGAGGTCAAGTTTCGCTTGCTTCGTGCATCCGAACGAGCCGGCTTGCTTGTTTCCCTCCAAAACCGGTGGCAAAAAACAGAAGCCTCCCACCGCTGGCCCGTAAAACGTTTTGAGATTTTGGACGCGACTTCGCTCGCCTAATCAGCGACCAATTTTTCCCATGTCACACGGTTGTCATATGGCCGTCATATGACTGTCGCCCCGAAGCAATAGCATGTGGGCGTCGTTACAAAAACCTGCTTTCGAAAAGGGGAGGTTCCATGCGCCGACTTGCGTTGTTTGCCGCCGTACTTTTAACCTGTTCCACCGCTTATTCCGCTAAATCGATCACCATTAAAGGTTCCGACACCATGGTCATTCTGGGCCAACGTTGGGCTGAAGCTTATATGAAGTCCCATCCCGGCACGGTCGTTCAGGTGACCGGAGGCGGATCAGGAACTGGCATCGCCGCGCTCATCAATGGAGCCACCGACATCGCCCAAGCCTCTCGGACCATGAAGCCGGAGGAAAAAGCGTCAATCAAAACGAAAACCGGCAAGGACGTCGTCGAAATCGCTGTTGCCCTCGATGGTCTTTCGGTGTATGTCGATGAAAAGAATCCCATCACGAAGATCTCCATGCCTCAGCTTAAAGGCATTTACACCGGAAAAATAACGAAATGGGAAGAGCTGGGTTCCCCCCTCGGACAGATCGTGGCTTATGGCCGGGAAAACAACTCTGGAACCTACTCCTTCTTTAAGGAACATGTGCTCACCACCGACGACTTTGCTCCGGAAGTCCTAAGTCTTCCAGGAACCGCCGCCGTCATTAATGCGGTCAGCAAGGACAAGCGCGCGATCGGTTACGGTGGCATTGCTTATTCCAAAGGAACCAAGATCCTCAAGGTGAGTCGAGATGACACGAGCGCTCCCGTGGATCCCTCTATGGCCAACGTCGATAGCGGCAAATACCCTTTATCACGATCGCTCTTTTTCTACACCACCGGAAAAGCCGAAGGCGATCTGAAATCCTTTATTGACTGGGTCCTGGGACCGGAAGGTCAGAAGATTTGCCAGGACGTGGGGTACTTTCCATTAGCCAAAAAAGCTCGCTAACCAAAACCGCTGTCGAACAGGCCAGGCGCCGGAGAAAAGAGACCCTCATCGAAGGGATCATTTATCTCAGTGCCCTGGCCGCGATCGTGGGCCTTCTTCTCATCTTTGTCTTTATTGGCAAAGAGGCTTTGCCGATCCTTTTTTCTCCAGAAATTCAGAAGGAAGCCAACTGGAGAAACCTCTTCTTCCCTGTAGACGGACATTTTTCATGGCAACCGGTCTCGACCATCCCAAAATATTCACTCTTTCCGCTTTTTGTCGGAACCTTGAAAGCCACCTTTGTGGCAATGGTGTTTGCGATCCCCTTGGCCCTGGGAGCGGCGCTTTTCAACTCTGAGTTTGCGCCGAATTGGATGAAGGAAATCCTTAAACCTGTCATTGAAATGCTCGCCGGCATTCCCTCCGTGGTCCTGGGGTTCTTCGCCCTCATGGTGATGGCCACCACCGTACAGAACCTTTTCGGGATCGTCTATCGCCTCAACGCGATCAACGCCGGCATCGCTTTGGGACTGGCTGTGATCCCCATTGTCTTTACCGTGGCCGATGATGCCTTGACGGCGGTGCCTCGGAGTTTCAGAGAAGCCTCGATCGCCATGGGAGCCTCAAGTTGGCAGACCGCTTGGCGCGTGGTTTTTCCCGCCGCAATTCCGGGGATTCTGGCCGCCTGCGTGCTCGGATTTGGCCGGGCTATCGGAGAAACAATGATTGTTCTGATGTCTTCAGGCAACGCCCCGATTTATTCCTGGGCCATCGATAAACCCATCAGGACATTATCTGCCACCGTCGCGGCCGAACTGGGAGAAGTCGTTGTGGGCAGCGCCCATTACCATGTGCTCTTTTTTGTCGGGACCGTTCTCTTCATCTTCACGTTTGTGCTCAATCTTTTCGGCCATTGGTTTGTGAAACGCTTGCAGAAGAAAGTGCTGGGGACCGCATGATCGGAGCACTTTTCATTGCGCTCACGGGGCTTTGTGCGCTCATCATCGTCTCCATGGTAGGCCTCATTTTGGGAGACATCGCCTATCATGGCTGGGCGACTCTCAATTGGCATTTTCTCGTCTCCGCCCCGGAACATGGAATGACGGCCGGAGGTATCTTCCCCGCGATCTTCGGCACTTTGTTTCTTGTGACGCTCATGACGATCGTCGTCATCCCGCTCGGTGTCATGACCGCCATCTACTTGCATGAGTACGCGCCGAAAGGGTCACGTTTCGTAGAACTCGTGCGCCTAGCGATTCAAAACCTGGCAGGCGTTCCCGCGATTGTTTACGGACTCTTTGGCCTCGGGTTCTTCATTCAGTTTGTCGGACGGGGAATGGACCGGATCTTTTTTGGAGGCGCTCTGGTTTGGGGCCAGCCCGCCATTCTTTGGGCGGCTCTCACGATGGCGCTCTTAACCTTACCCACCGTTGTCGTCGCTACGGAAGAATCGCTTCGCGCCATTCCCAATGCCTATCGAGAAGTCGCCTATTCCCTCGGAGCCACACGCCTGCAGATGATTCGCACCATTGTCCTCCCTCAGTCCGTGGGTGGCATGCTGACCGGTGGGATCCTGGCCATCAGCCGAGGCGCGGGGGAAGTCGCTCCGATTCTCTTCACGGGAGCGGCCTATTTTCTCCCCTACCTTCCAAAGAAGCTGAATGATCAGTTCATGGAACTGGGATATCACATTTATGTCATGGCGACTCAATCGCCGGATGTCGAGGCCACCAAACCCATTCTCTATGCCACCGTCTTTGTGCTATTAACCATGACCTTTGCCTTAAATTTCACGGCCATCTGGATTCGTTCGAAGATCCGACGAAAACTGAGGGCGGCACGATGACCCAAGCCCCCTTAATGGAAGCCAAAAACCTGTCTGTCACCTTTCACGAGAAGACACTCTTGAAATCGCTATCGATTGATATGCACTTGGGAGAAGTTCTTGCCGTCATCGGTCCGGCCGGCAGTGGAAAGTCTACGCTCCTGAGGGTGCTCAACCGCATGATTGATCTAGACAAGGAACTTCGCGTAACCGGCGAGCTGAACCTTGGCGGCCAGTCCATTCTTGGCGAAGGCGTGGACGTCGTGGATGTGCGTAGACGTGTGGGCGTCGTTTTTTCTGTTCCGATTACCCTTCCCATGTCGATTTATGACAACTTGGCCTATGGCCCCAGGCTTTATGGCCTACAAGACGCCAAGGAAATCAAAGAGCGGATTGAAAAGAGCTTAAAGCGCGCTTGTATTTGGGATGAGGTGAAAGACAGGCAGAATGAAATGGCCAGCAACCTTTCCGGAGGCCAGCAGCAGCGTCTGTGCCTGGCCCGAACCCTGATGGTCGAGCCGGAGATGCTTCTGTTGGACGAGCCTTGCTCCGGATTGGACCCCATCTCCACGGCCAAAATCGAAGAAGCGCTGACGGATCTCAAGAAAGAAATCGGCGTCGTTCTGGTCACCAACAATGTGAAGCAAGCTTCCCGTGTTTCGGATCGCACGGCATTTTTGCTTATGGGTGAACTTGTCGAGCTGGATTCGACGAGAACCCTGTTCACCACCCCCAAAGATCCAAGAACCGAAGCCTATATCACTGGGAGATTTGGGTGAGCAAGCTTGAATCCCTCCAATTGAATTTATATTACGGAGCGTTTCACGCTCTAAAGAACGTGTCAATTCGCGTCCCCCCTCGCGCGATTACCGCGATGATCGGCCCCTCCGGCTGCGGCAAGTCGACGCTTCTGCGGACGTTTAATCGGATGAACGACCTCATCTCGACGGTGCGGGTGGAAGGCCAGGTTCTCCTGGACGGACAGAATATTTATGGGGACAAGCTCCCCTTGGCCACCCTGCGCAAGCGAGTCGGGATGGTGTTTCAGCGCCCCAATCCCTTTCCTTTTTCAATCTTTGACAACGTTTCCTATGGCCCGGAGATTCACGGTCTCACCCAGAAAGGAACGCTCGCTCCGCTCGTCGAGGATTGTCTAACCAGGACGGGGCTCTGGTCCGAGGTCAAGGACCGACTTGGCGCCTCCGCCCTCTCGCTTTCCCCTGAACAACAACAGCGCCTCTGTATTTCACGCCTACTAGCCACGGATCCTGAAGTGCTCTTGATGGACGAGCCCTGCTCGGCTTTAGATCCCATCGCCACCGCCAAAATCGAAGAGCTGATGCTCGAGTTGCGGACAAAATACACTATCGTGATTGTGACGCACAATATGCAGCAAGCCGCGCGGGTATCGGAATGGACGGGATTCATGCTGTTGGGAGACTTAGTCGAATTCGGATCGACCAAAACGGTCTTTACCGCGCCGCAGGACAAACGCACAGAAGATTACATCACAGGACGCTTTGGATAAAAGGAGCTAATCATGGAACGACATTTCGATCACGATTTACAACAGCTCAAAGAACGCATTCTCTACATGGGTTCGCTCGCCGAAACCATGATCCACATCGCCACCAAAGCGCTCGTGGACCGCAAACGCGAATTAACGAAGGATGTGTACCGGATGGAAGAAGACGTTAACAAGCTCCAAATCGAAGTCGACGAACGCGCCCTGCAAATGATCGCCTTACACCAACCCACCGCTTCGGACCTCCGGTTTATCACCGCCGCCATGAAGATCAACTCGGACTTAGAACGCATTGCCGATCAGGCCGTCAACATTTCAGAAACTACGGAATATCTCTTGGAAGAGCCCCCCCTCAAACCACTGATCGACGTCCCACGAATGGCCCAGATCGCAAGCAAGATGCTCAAAGATGCGCTGGATTCCTTCGTCAATCGCGATGAGAACCTGGCACGTTCGGTGCTTGTGCGGGACGATCAGGTGGACGATCTCAAAGAGCAGGTGTTCCGCGAGCTGCTCACCTACATGATTTCCGACCCCTCCACAATCAAGCGTGCTATCGACCTCATCTTGATCGCCCGAAACCTAGAACGCATCGCGGATCACGCCACCAACATCGCCGAAGACGTGGTCTTTGTAGTCGCTGGCAAAGATATTCGCCATCACGCGGAATCTTCGCACCCCAAGTGACCGCCCGAGGTCCTATAATTTAACAGGAAGGTGTGCGTTCATTCTGGAATGTCGTACGCGTGTTCATTTTTTACTCCCGCTTTATCGGGCAGATGGGGAGAGAGCTCCTTCAATCGCCCTCCGAAATCGCACCGCTTCTTACTCACTATCCAGTTCATCCTCGTCTTTTGGCAAACCTCACAAATACTCAGAAGAACCAACTTGCTTTAGAGGATCAGACCTTTCTGGCGTACTACGCGAGACAACGTTCTGTATTCCAGCGTTTAGAAAAGGGAATCACGTGGAGCGAGGGCAAACTTAAAGGATACCGTTTGAAAATCCGGTTTGAGCCCGAAGGGGAACGATGGATTCTTGAAGCCTATTCGCCTCGTTCTATATCTTCAGGCGGCCTTCGCCGCCAAGTGGGTCAAGTTATTTTCAAGTACCGGAGAGAATCCATAGAAGACCTCCGACCCGCCACGCTCATTATCTACGGCGGTGAGGTAATCAGTGATCACAGTCGGCGAGGGCTTTACGATGCGATGATCGCAGAAGTAATCAATGATTTGCCGAAACGCTTAGGAGTGTGGCATCTTCTGGAGTCCTCCAAGTCGTTTACGCTTCTCTACGATCGGGGTTTAGAGACCGCGCAAAAAATAAAAGCTCCCAATGGAACAGTCTATCGCACGGCGGAGGAATTCCTAACCCATCGACATACGATGGAGCGGAGCCGATCCAGCGGCTTACGAATCCTGGGAAATAAGTTTTGTTCAACGCTTCATCGATCGACATGGCCGACCCTCTCAAAAATTACTGGAAGTCATGCGAACGTTGTACCTTGAGGGTCGTTTTACGCCTTGACTCGGCGATATTTATCTCGAACGGCTCGCCGTATCCCACGTCAATCCTATCGGTACTTCTTACTATGTCGAGTCTCTTCACAAATTTATCGATGATTTCGGTCCCATTTCCAGCATACGCCTTGGATTTCGACCCGATCTTTCAAACAATCCGGAGCTTGAGGAAGCGGTTTCAAATGGCAGGATTACACCGATGCAAGCCTTCTGGACAGCGCGGGGAATGGTCTTCCGAAAAGACCCTTCATTGGACAATCTTCCGAAGTTGCTTTCGGATTTGGGCGCTCAGCTACAATCGCCTGAAAGCGGTCTTCACGATCTTTATTATGGACTGCTTGAATTTTATCTGAGATTGCAAAGCTCATTCGCTCCTTGCCACCCAATCACCGCCTGACCCCGGACGAACATAAATTTGCAATCTCAATTCTCTACAATTGCCTATTTATATCGAAACCCTCCATATCGGATTTGAATACGGCGGAGTAACGGACTCCCGTGCGCTTTGACAAGAGCGCGCACCAGATATAAGATTTCCCTACACCTCGAGTGAATTATATCCTGGAGCATCTCGCTGTAGGAAACACTGCCGACGCTGAAAGCGCCTTCGAGCATTTCGATGCGTTCCTAAATGTGGCCTCCGAAGTCCATGTTGATCCCACGATCTTCGGCGATAAGCCTTACCTCAAAGTAGCGATCGACGATATGAAGGGAATTCCTGCCTTTCGACTGATGGAAGTGGCCGACTTCATCGACCAACACATCGAGACCAAACGAATCTTAGTGTTTTGCGAGGGAGGGGTGGGACGCGCGCCGTCGGTGATTGTGGCGTATTTATGCTCGAAAGGAATGCGGTTTGGTCAGGCGGTAGAATTTGTGGCGACGCGTAAGCCGTATATGAGCATCTTGCCAGACTTGATTGAATCGATCCGAAAAGCCTTCGTGCGTCCGCCAGCGCCCCTCTGGAGATTGGATTCGCTGCCCTTGCCCTCCAAGCCAGCCGAGCCAGCTAAGATTGTTTAATGGTTGTTAAGCTGGTCGATCATCTGCCGAAGCCGGCCGTAAGCAATGCGATTAAAGGCAAACATTATTCGTGGTAGTTCGAGATGGTCCGTTTCTTCGGGGAGGGATGTACCGGACACGATCGTATCCCGCACGCAGATATCCTTGAACTCCTCGTTGAGCTCCTCGAGCATCGACTTCGAAGGCGCTTTGCTTAAGCGAATCACGAGAAGATCCTTCACGAAACGCATCGAATTGAAGTTGCTGTAAAAGTGAATAATTTCTTCAACGGCCTCTTCCACGTTATCGGTGATCTTGTAAAGAGACAAATCTTCGGGAGAAATTTTTCCGGGCTTCAGTAGCTGTTTCTCGACGTACTTCTGCCAATCCGTCCAATAATCCCCACCCGGGGCATCTACAAACACCAGAGGCATGACATCCGCTTTTCCGGTTTGAACAAGTGTAAGGGTTTCCATCGCTTCGTCATGGGTACCGAAACCGCCGGGGAAAAATGTCGCGGCGCTCGCCGATTTAAGAAACATTAGTTTCCGTGTGAAGAAGAATCGGCAGTCGATGAACCGTGGATCTTTGCCGATAAATTCGTTGGCGGCTTGTTCGAAAGGAAGTTTGATGTTGATGCCAAAACTATTATCTTTCCCGGCGCCGTGGTTTCCGGCCTGCATGATGCCAGGCCCTGCGCCGGTGATGGCCATCCATTTATGTTTGGCCATGAGCTTGGCAAAGTTAAAGGCTTGCTTGTACTCGGGGTGATCCTTCGGTGTTCGCGCCGATCCAAAGATCGTCACTTTGCGGCGATCCCGGTAGTCTTTGAAAATTCGGAAACCGTACCGCAGTTCGCGCATCGCTCGCGAGAGAATCTTCGCGTCACCGCGATCGAGCTGGGAATGTTCGACTTTGAGTGCCGTGACGATGAGCTGGCGAACGAGATCACGGTTATCCTCTTCCCGAACCGCAGGCGCAGCCAAGGCGACTAGCTCATCAATTTGTTTTTGGATTTTCGGTTCCCAAGCGTCAAAATTATCCGGAAGTGTTTTTGGCATTGGCGTTCATTCTACAAAAGAAGAACCCACGCGCAGGGACGCGTACTTTCCGTGGAAAACGCTTCTAAACTACTTCGTGACTGGAGTTTTAGGCGACACCGCCACGGGAACTGGAAACGATGAAGACGCAGTGCTGGCCACAAGAACAATCGGACCGCACGCGATGCGCCCACCCGCATTTCCCACAGGTTGGCTGAAGTCATCTACTTTTTCATGCAGGATGACTGCGCGGCCAGAGACAGGATAGGCTCCGGATAAAGTGACGCCAGGAATGATCGCTTGAAGCGTGGCTTTGCCGTCCGCACCTACGATCACATTTCCCAAATCTCCGGCATGCGCATGCTGAACACCGTCTTTAAGAACTTGCCCATGCGGCATACTCATCGGATTGTAGTGACTACCTGCGGCTTTGCCTAGATCGGCACAGCTTCCAAATTCATGAATATGAAACGCATGCACACCCACCGGCGCGCCGCTGAGCGCTACTGAGATTTTCAGACCCGCACCCGTATCTTCAAATTGAGCGGTCCCTGAAAGCGTGGAGTTGGCGGCCGTTCCCTTAATATCGGCGACTCCGTTAGCAGCCCACACCCGAACCGAAAGTCCGAGGATAACGACAGAAGTTTCAAGTATTTTTCTCATGATTTTTCCTTTTTGTCATTTTTGTTCAATGCCTCGATGAGTTTGCTGAGATCGTGCTTTACGTCGCTCAATGTTTCTTCCAGCGTTTCCCTCACACTTTTAATCGTCCCGGCATGCTCTTGGCGAAGCTGTTCAAGATTTTTTCGCGCTCCGGAGAGTTTGGCATCAACCGACTTTAAACGCACAGCCAGTTCTTTCCGTGTTTTTTCCCCACCCTTCTCCGATCGGGCTTGGATTGATTTCAGCTGTTCGGTCCACTCTTGGATTTCGGCTTCCGCCCTTTTCAAATAAGTCCCCTCAGGCTTCGGCGCGTCGGCCGCCAAGACTGGCAATGTTCCTAAAACCGCAAAGCCCAACGCGACAAGCAAAGTTCGTCTCATTCGTCATCTCCTTTTGAAGACCGCTTTTTGCCGCTTCCTCTAAAGAGCCCAACCACCAAAAAGAAAATAATCGCTCCGCACAGGGCCATTACGATACGAATAAAAAATCCAGTCGATTGAATACCCAGAAAGCCCATTAAGAACCATCCAATGAGTGAGCCGATGACTCCAACCAAGAGGTTGCCGAAAAATCCAAAACCTTTCCCGCCGCGTATCTTGCCCATTAGCCATCCTGCGATCAGTCCAATGACAATAAATTCCATAAGTTCCATATCCGTTATTCTAATAAATCCACGATGAGACTCTTTGTCGCAATTCTATTCTCTGATTCCCCAACGTTTTTCGTTTCGGCCCGCTTAGCGATCTCCGCCAGCATCCCGCGAAAAATAAGCGCGTGGATGGGATACAGGACATACCAATACAGCAGGCCTGCCAACCCCAAAGGATCAAAAAGAGCCGTCTGCCTAAGTGTGCAGGTTTTCCCTTTTCCAGTGACTTCAAATTCCAACCATGCCCGGCCGGGCAATTTCATCTCGGCGCGCAAACGCAAAAGTGCTTTCGCTTTAAATTCTTCCACACGCCAAAAGTCGAGGGCCTGCCCCACCTGCAGAGTCTCCGGATGCCTTCGCCCTCGCCTGAGGCCCACCCCACCCCAAAGCAAATCTAAATAGCCGCGCCACTTCCACAGGAAGTTTCCATAGTACCAGCCCTGTTTCCCGCCGATCCTTTGAATAACCTGAAAGACATCCGCTCGCGACGCTTGGATCACGAGCGACCGGGAGTCCACAATCCTTGTACCAAAACGAACCCCACCCCATTGGGGCTGAACTCCGGACGAAGAAGCGGCATCCGACCATCGAGTGACCGCCCATTCCTCATCCTCGTTCTTCAAGGCCCGAGCAATGGCGTCATGACACCCGCGAGGCTTCACGGTAAATATCTGGAGAGCTTCTGGATGGGTAACGACCGTCGAATATTTCATACTTTCGACCAGCTTGCGGCCGACACGAGCGTAGACGGGCGTGACAAGCCCGAGCCAAAGACTAGACAGACGCGGGGTTAATACCGGAACAGTAATCATCGTCCGGCGCAGTCCACGCTGGCGCGCATATTCTTTCATCAAATCGCCGTATGACACTTGGTCGGGTCCTCCGATTTCGAAAACACGCGAAGGGCCTCGGTATCCAATGGCCTCCGTGAGATAAGCAATCACGTCTTCGATCGCAATCGGCTGGGTTAATGTATTCACCCATCGGGGCGTAATCATGATCGGAAGCCTTTCCACCAACGCCCGCACCATGTCAAACGACAAACTTCCTGAGCCGAGAATAATCGAAGCCCGAAACTCAATCACCGTGACACCCGAAGCCAACAAAATTTCCCCCACTTTTTGGCGGCTGCGCAGATGGGCTGATAAATGTTGGGGGTTCTGACCCAGGCCGCCTAGATAGACAATTTTCTTAACCTTGTTGGCCGCACAAGCGTGAGCAAAATTCTTGGCCGCCCGGTACTCCATCGCTTCAAAATCCGCGCCGGCCCCTAAGGAATGAATCAGATAAAAAGCCGTTTTGATTCCCGTGAGCCCCTGCCGGAGACTGGAGGGATCCATCACATCCCCGGTAAAGATCTCGGTTTTATCGCCGAGTTTTTCCGCCAGCGCATCAGGCCGGCGCACGAAACAACGAATGCCGAGCTTTTTGGTTTCACAGGCGTGCAAAAGGCGCCCACCGATGTAGCCGGTTGTTCCGGTCAATAAAATGGTGGGTTTAGTGGACATCGGTTTGGATCATGACGCACATCATACCTCTTACCTTATTTCTCCTTGCGATTCTGACGACGAAATGTAACCTTTATAGGTCTTGAACGCTCCAAAGTTCAGATAGGGGGAAATTTTGATGCTTCCACTCGCAATGCGTCGGTTCTTAACAGATCTCCCGATCCCTAAAAAGCTTTCGTTTATTATCGGTCTATTTTGCGCAGTGATTGCGCTGCTTTTAACACTAAGTTATACAGGAATGGAAATCCTTTCCGGGAGCCGCGCCTATGTGGGCGGTGAAGGGTTCTATTCCAAAGCGCAAAAGACCGCCATTTATCGACTCACACGGTACGCTCTTTCGCGTCAGGAATCGGAATACGACAAATACCTTCAATACATTTCGATCGTGGACGGCGATCATCAAGCACGACTGGAATTAACGAAACCGGCTTTGGACGAAAACGCGGTGGCTCGCGGTTTCATCAAAGGTCGCAACGATCCCGCCGACGTGGCAGTCATGACTTTCATGGCCCGTCGACTACATGGGTTTCGCTATATGACCGAAGCCCTTGATCTCTGGGGCCAAGCCGATCATTACATGGTCCAACTTCAAAGGGCCGCCAAAGCTTTGCATCGTGAAATCCTTTCCACAAACCCGTCGCCGGCCCGGATCAATACTTTCCTGCAAGAAATCACATCCATTGATGAACAAGTCACTCCTCTCGAGGATCGATTTTCGACAGCACTCGGGGAAGGGGCTCGATGGCTGAAAAGAACTATTCTCATCGCGATGGCCTTGACCACGTTGGGGGTTCTTCTCGTCACACTTAACATTGCGTTTTTTATTTCCCGCCACCTGTGTCGAGATATCGAGCAGCTCCGCACAGGGGCTTCCCAAATCGCCGCAGGCGACTATTCGATCGGCCTGAATGTGGAATCACATGATGAGCTGGGGGATTTAGCAAAGACCTTTCAGGAAATGGCAACTCAGCGCCAGCTCGCAGAACGCATAAAAGACGAATTTTTTGCCAACGTTTCCCACGAATTGAGAACTCCGCTCACGCTGATTTTGTCCCCTCTTGAATCTCTTTTAGCCGCGGACCAAGGGTCCACAGACTCGAAGACGAGGACCGCCCTAGAGATCATGCACAACAACGCGGTTCGACTTCTGCAACTCGTCAATGGACTTTTAGACTTTTCCAAATTAGAGGCAGGCCAAATCCGATCTACCCTGGAGCCCGTGCGTGTAGGAGATCTAACGGAAATGGTGTACAAAGATTTTCAGCCACTTCTACTTCAACGCGGTTTGACCTCAGAACTGGAGGTATTACCGGCGGGACTTGTCGTGATGACAGATCGCTACCTCTACGAACGCATCCTCTTTAACCTTCTATCGAATGCCGTTAAATTTACGAGCCCAGGCGGGGAGATCCAGGCTCGAATGGCGTGGGCTGCAAACCAACTCACCCTCTCCGTAAAAGATACGGGCATTGGAATTCCAGAGCATGAATTGCAAAACATTTTTAAGCGCTTCCGTCAGGTTGAGGGGTCTTCCACGCGCCGCTTCGAAGGGACCGGGCTAGGACTAGCGCTCGTCAAAGAGTTCGCGACGCTGTTGGGCGGCACCGTGGCGGTCGAAAGCATCCTGGGAAAAGGCAGCACCTTTACAGTCACGTTCCCTGCGACTCAAGCCACCGACAGCCCACAAAGCAACTTGTCTTATGAGGTTGCGATTGCGCAAGCGCGGTCTCAACGGTATGCCCCAGAACTTTTTGAGAATCCGGACTCCAGCGTGCTTCCCGATCGGAGACTCCCGAGATTATTGATCGCTGAAGACAATCAGGAAATGGCTGCCTATATCGCGTCGCTACTCCAGCCTTTCTGTCAAACAAAAATAGTCCGAGACGGAAATCAGGCGTTAGCCGCGGCGAAAGAATGGGCTCCTGATATTATCCTGACCGACGTGATGATGCCTGAACGCGACGGGATAAGTCTTTGTCGGGAGATCAAATCTAACGCGCGCATCGCCGGAATCCCCGTAGTCATGTTGACGGCCCTCACGCACCGGGACGCGCTTTTGGAAGGCTGGAAGGCCGGTGCTGATGAATATTTATTCAAGCCGTTTCACCCTAAAGAACTTCAGACACGCATCCAAACGCTGATGCAAACGAATTATGAAAAACAACGGTCCCGCGAAAAAATCTCTCAGCTGAACGAGAACCTTCGCGTCCACAGCGCCGAGCTGGAAGCCGCCAATCAAGAGTTGGAAGCTTTCAGCTATTCCGTGTCGCACGATCTTCGAACGCCTCTACGCGCGATCGATGGCTTTAGC
>JAYWEN010000456.1:0-7349 GCA_043779245.1 Elusimicrobiota bacterium
CCGATCGGCAGGAGAAGCGGCGGATTATTCTTGTGACGCAATGGATTTTGCTCGCCTGCATTCTCGCGCTCTATGCCCTCACGCGTGCACCCAGCGTAACGGTTTACGGATTTTATGCGGTGATCGCCGTGACGGGACTTGCGCGCAGCTTCATGTGGCCGGCGTCATTCTCCTACTCCGAGCTGACTGTTCCTCGAGAGATTTATAGTCGCGCGGCGAGCCTAAACGCGACCGGGTGGGAAGTGTCTTCGATCGTGGGACCGGCTCTTGGGGGAATCCTGTATGCGTGGCACGGGGCAAGTGTCGCTTATGGAGCTGTCTTCCTTCTGATGGTCATGGCGATACTCTGCACGGCACGGATGGGACTAAAGCCGATTGTTGTAAAAACGACTAGCCCTAAAGGGCATGATCTGTTGGCTGGTTTCCGGTTTGTTTTCGCCAATCCGGTGATGCTGAGCGCGATCAGTCTCGACATGTTTGCCGTTTTCTTTGGTGGGGTTTATGCGATTCTTCCTATATACGCCGATAAGCTGGGGGTGGGGGCGAAGGGGTTGGGATGGCTCAGGGCCGCTCCTTCGATTGGCGCTATTCTTATGGCAGGCTACCAAGCCTGGAGGCCACCCTTTGAGCGAGTGGGGCGATCGCTGCTTATTTCTGTCGCTCTTTTTGGGGTCTTCACGATCCTTTTTGCCCTTTCTCAATCCTTCGAACTCTCTCTTGTGCTTTTAGCCATCACGGGAATGGTCGATAACGTTAGTGTGGTCATCCGTGCCAGCGTCATGCAAGCGTTTACCCCCGATGCCATGCGGGGCCGAGTGTCGTCGGTAAATGGGATCTTTATTGGATCTTCCAATGAAATTGGGGCTTTTGAATCGGGGCTGGCTGCCAAGCTTATGGGAACTGGACCTTCCGTTATCTTTGGAGGGGTTATGACCCTCCTCACCGTGGCCATTGTGGCCTGGAAATCACCCATGCTGCGGGGGCTTAAGACCCTGCACAAGTCATCCTAAAATAGGTAAAATTTGCCCCATGAAAAAAATATTCAGCAAGAGCATCAGTTTTATCCTGCTGGCCACATTAGTGGGCGCCTATCCTATGATCGCACGGGCTGAAGAGAAGGCTAAAAAGACCGAAACCACAGATGCGGGGGCCGAAAGCCCGATGATCGAAGGCGTCGATATTCCTACCGCCGACATTTTAGACCCCATGACCTACGCCACGACATTCCGCTTCTACAATGAGGGCGGCATTGCTTCTCGGCTGGTGATCGGTCCTCTCAAGCGGGTTAACCTGGGTATCACCTTTGACGTGCAGCGCCTGATCGGCTCGAACGACCCGCATATGGTGCGACCCTCGGTCTATTTCAAGCTTCGCGCATTTGATGGAAACGATTATCTTCCCGCTCTCGCCCTTGGCTATGACAATATGGGGTATCTTTACCAAGAAACGACCCGCAATTTCCTTGAAAAAGAGCGAGGTCTTTATCTCGTGGGGAGTCATGAGATGTTTATTCCCGATTTCGAAGTCCACGCTGGGATGAACATCAACGACTTTGATAAAACCAAGATCTTTGGATTCTTTGGCGCGACGTACAAGATCGTTTCATCCTTCGCCCTTATGGCTGAGTACGACAACATCCGGAATGGTCGTGATAATCGGACAAACCTCGGAGGCCGCTATTGGGTGACTCCTTATTTCAACATTGATCTCGCCGCTCGCAATGTTGGGCGCGGGGGTGGACGGGGTGGTGAAAGAATCGTTCGCTTAAACTACACCGCTCATTTCCCCTGGTAAACCATGTCTGAATTTGTCGCTTTAGAATTTGAAAAGCCCATCGCTGATCTCGAGAGCAAAATCGAGGAGCTCCGTTCCTGTGCGGCCACCGAACATATGGATTTCTCTGAGGAGATCCACACCCTTGAAGAAAAATGCGAGCAGCTCAAGCGCCAGATCTATGGGTCGATCACACCCTGGCAGCGCGTCCTCATCGCACGTCACCCCCAACGACCGTACACCCTCGACTACATCAAAGCTCTGTGCTCCAATTTTGTTGAATTGCATGGCGATCGAACTTTTTCCGATGACGCGTCCATTGTCGGCGGGCTGGCTCAGTTCGAAGGTCATTCGGTGGTGATTATCGGCCACCAAAAAGGCCGGACGGTTCAAGAGTCGATGCGTCGAAATTTTGGGATGCCACATCCGGAAGGCTATCGTAAAGCGCTTCGCTTGATGAAATTGGCAGAGAAATTTAAGAAGCCTATCTTGTGCTTTATTGATACGCCCGGCGCCTACCCCGGGATTGGGGCCGAAGAACGTGGGCAAGCACGCGCTATTGCGTTGAACTTAATGGAAATGGCTGCTCTTAAAACCCCCATCATTTGCACAGTCATCGGAGAAGGCGGCTCAGGCGGGGCGCTTGCGATCGGGATTGGCGACCGGCTGCTCATGTGTGAAAATTCCTGGTATTCGGTGATCTCTCCCGAGGGGTGCGCCGCGATTCTATTCCATGATTCGGCGCGTGCCATCGAGGCGGCCACCGCCCTTCGATTGACCGCTCCAGAACTTAAAGGATTAGGAGTTGTAGACGAAGTCATTCCCGAGGCCCAGGGCGGAATGCATCACAATCCGGCACTCACCATGGACGCGCTCAAAGCGTCCATGATCAAAAATTTAGATCAGCTGCAAAGTCTTTCCCTCGATGCGCTCCTCGAGAACCGGTACAAGAAATTTCGTTCCATGGGAACTTGGCGCGAAGGCGAATTCGTGCAAGCCTCTTCCTCCGGGACCCGCCGCAGATCCAAAACGCAAAAAATCGCCAACAGTTAACATCTCAAAATCCAAATCCGCAGAGGAGTCATTTTATGAGCAAGAAAATAGCCATTTTAACCGGCGGCGGCGACTGCCCCGGACTCAACCCTGCCATTCGCGGCTGTGTGATGGCGGGTCTTGATAAAGGTTTTGAATTCGTCGGACTTTCCGAAGGCTGGCGTGGATTTGTCGAAGGCAAAACCCAGCCCTTGGGGCTGGCCGAAGTGAAAGAGATCGTTGGAAAGGGCGGAACCATTTTAGGAACCTCTCGAACCAATCCGTTTAAGGTTGATGGCGCTGTAGAGAAGTGCTTGGCGACTTTCAAGAATTTAAAACTCGATGCGCTCGTCGCGCTAGGCGGCGAAGATACGCTTGGTGTGGCCGCCCGGTTTTTTAAGGAGCACAAGCTCCCTGTCGTCGGCGTTCCCAAGACCATGGACAACGATCTGTCTGCTACCGATTACACATTCGGATTTGATACCGCCACGACGATTTCCGTGGATGCCGCAGAGCGGCTCCGCGATACGGGCCGCAGTCATCGCCGCATCATGGTTCTTGAAGTCATGGGGCGTCATGCCGGCTGGGTGGCTCTTTTCACAGCAATTGCTTCAGCGGCCGATTGGGTGCTCTTGCCTGAGCGTCCGACCGATGTCAAAGCGATGTGTGAACATGTAAAAAAAGTGCACGCCCGCGATAAGGTGGCCATTGTGGTGACGTCCGAAGCCGTCGAGCTTCCCGGAATGAAGTCGGATGGTGAGCAGCTCGACCAGTTCGGCCATATGCTTTTGAAGAACCGCGGGATGGGTGAAAAAGTTGCCGAAATCATCGAAAAAGAAACTGGAATCGAGACGCGCTCGGCAACGATTGGACACGTTCAACGCGGGGGAAGTCCTACGCTCTTTGACCGCATCTTGGGAACACGCGTGGGCGTAAAAGCGACAGACCTCGTGGCCCAAGGCCAGTTCGGCCAGATGGTGGCCCTTCGGGGGAACGATGTCATCGGTGTTTCGCTGCAAGAAGCGACGGCGAAATTGAAGACCGTGCCTCCGGAATGGCTTCAATTAGCAGATACTTTCTTTAAATAAAACCCTCACCCCAACCCTCTCCCTCAGCAGGGAGAGGGAGAACAGCTGTCCCTTCTCCCTGTTGAGGGAGAAGGCGGGCTCATGGCCCGGGATGAGGGTGTCATTTTCCCCTAGAAATCCAGCCGTTTGCCTGCTATGCAGAATAGCGTGCAAGCGGCTGAACTTTTAAATGAAGCGGCAAATCGAAGGGCCTCCGACGTCCATTTGGTGCCTGGGGTCCCTCCGTTATTTCGTATTGATGGCCAGCTCCTCCCTTTTACGAATGTCGCTGCTGTTCCGCCCGATGAATGCCAACAGCTTATCCTTCAAATGCTCACCGAGTCTCAACGTATCCGCTTGGCTCAAGACTTCTGCGTCGACTTTTCTATCACTGTGGGCGATATGCGGTATCGCGGGAATGCTCTCTTTCAACGCAATGGTTTAGAAGCGGTGCTCAGGCTTGTGCCAGCCATTATCCCCAGTCCCGATCAGCTGATGCTTCCGACCGCCATCACCGACCTCGCGCATTTGCGATCCGGTCTCGTATTGATCACGGGGCCAACGGGGTCCGGTAAATCCACGACCTTGGCATGCCTCGTGGATCTCATCAACCAGCGCCGGCACGGCAATATCATTACCATTGAAGATCCGATCGAATTTATTCACAACAACAAAAACTGTGTGGTGAGTCAGCGCGAAGTAGGAATTCATGCGACAAATTTCAGTTCCGCCTTGCGCTTTGTCATGCGTCAGGACCCGGACGTCGTGATGATCGGGGAAATGAGAGATCTGGAAACGATTGCCGCCGCGATCACCGTGGCTGAAACAGGACATGTGGTGTTGGCGACGCTTCACAGTGTCGATGCCGCTCAGGCGGTTGACCGAATGATTGATGTGTTTCCGCCGCGGCAGCAACAGCAGGTCCGTACACAGCTCTCTGGCGTTCTTCGTGCCGTGATCGCGCAAACGCTGATCGCCAAAGCACAAGGAGTGGGCCGGGTCGCTGTGCGGGAAATTATGATCGTGACACCGGCCATCTCTAATTTGATTCGCACTGGCAAGACGCATGAGATTTATTCGGCCATCGAGATGGGTGCCAAGGAAGGCATGATTAGTTTGAGTCGTGCGACCAATGAGCTTGTGCAAAAGGGTCTCTTAGCCGATGGGGCCGCTCCTCGTCGGCGCGCAACGGATTACCTCACGTCTCCCCCCACCCCCACTAACGGAGCAGGAGCATAAACATGGAAATGATCGACATTCTTAAAGCCACAGTGCAGAAAGGCGCGTCGGATCTTCATTTGGTGATCGGGCAATCGCCGATCGTGCGCCAAGACGGCGATTTGAAACCGATGACGGAATTTCCTGCGCTCACTGCTGAGGAATCGCGCCGTATCATCTTCACGTTGCTTTCTGACGCACAGCGCTCTCGCTTTGAACAGGATTGGGAACTCGATTTTTCAGTCTCAGTGGATCATGTAGGCCGTTTCCGTGCCAACATATTGCTTCAAAAAAATGGGATCGAGGCTGTTTTGCGGGTCATCGCCAATCGAATCCCGAACCCTGAGGATCTTCAGTTGCCCGCGACCATCACCGATCTTGCGAACATCCCCCGTGGGCTCGTCCTGGTTACCGGTCCAACGGGTTCAGGGAAGTCCACCACTCTCGCCTGCCTGATTAATCTCATCAATCAAAAGCGACGCTGTCATATTCTGACGATTGAAGATCCCATCGAGTTTGTGTATGAGAACAAGAACTCTGTGATTCGGCAGCGTGAAATTGGCCAGCAGTCTCATAGTTTTGCCTCCGCTCTCAAGCACGCGTTGCGTCAAGATCCGGATGTGGTGCTGATCGGGGAAATGCGCGATTTAGAGACGATCGGAGCCGCCTTAACGATGGCAGAAACCGGTCACCTTGTTTTTGCAACATTGCACACGACGGACGCCGCTCAAACCATCGATCGTATTGTGGACGTGTTCCCGTCCTATCAGCAGCAGCAAGTGCGTGCTCAACTCTCCAGTACGCTGAAAGCGGTCGTGTGCCAAACGCTCCTTCCGCGCATGAACTCGAAAGGTCGGGTGGCCGCGCGTGAAATTATGATCGTAACACCGGCGATCTCTAATCTCATTCGAGAGGGAAAAACGCATCAAATCTATGGCGCCATCGATACGGGTGCGCGCGTCGGCATGATTAGCTTGGATCGCGCGCTCGCTGATTTAGTCAAACGTGGGCTCGTGACTGTGGAGGAGGCGGTTGCGAAAGCCAATCGTCCGGAACTCGTGAGAGGGTCGCCTCCTTCGACCGCGATGGCGGCTTAGGAATTTAAAATGGAATCCAACGAAATCCTTCAAGGGCTCAAATCGTTAGTGGGGTTTAGCGCATTGGACGACAAGTCCCTCGAGCAGGTCGTGGGAGTCTCTTCGACGCGGATTATTCGTGCGGGCGAAACGATCTTCTGTCAGACGGAGCCTTCCCCGTTCTGCTTCGGTGTTCTCTCGGGCGAAATCGTCATTCAGCATGTCTCGAAGGATTCGCATCTCGCGCCCAAAGTGCTCGGCGTGGTTCATCCCGGAGGCCTCTTCGGGGAATCCGCGATCTTTGAAGAGAGTCCCCGTGCCGCGATGGCCTCGGCCAGCCAAGACGGAAAGTTACTCGTGGTTCGCGGGCCCGCGTTACGGGAATGGATGAAGAAGAATGCTCAGGCCGCCCAGCCTCTTTTGCTCGCGCTTCTAAAAACGTCGCTCAACCGTCTGCAGCGCACCAGTCAAGAATTATCGCTCGTTCACGGAGTGGGACGTTTGTTCGGGTCCGGAAAACCTTTTATTGACCAGATGACGACGGCGCTTGGGTTCCTTCGCGGTGCCTTGCCCGGACTTGATGACGTAGTATTTTATCAACGCAGTTTGTATTGGGAGGAGTTCAGCCCTCTTATCAGTTTGCCTCTTGTGGAAGGACTACCCATGATCCCGCTCAACGATGTACTCACTCAAAGAGTAAGCGAAGCCGGGGGGCCCCAGTCCTTTGAGCCTGGTCTTATTGAAAAAGAACTTTCTTCCTTTAAGTTGCCCTGGGAATCGTGCCAGAGCGTCGCAATTATTCCGCTTTTTGATTGGGACAAAGTCGCCGATCCGCTCCAAGGTCTCCTATTTTTGGCTAGTAAGAGTGACAAAGCGGCGTTCTCCGGGGATCGCCCGTTATTGCTCGCGGCGGTTTCGAATCCGCTTGCCGAAGCCTTGTCGCGTTACGGACGGATCCAAGACGCCTCCGCTCAAACCCGCCTCGAACAATCCAAAAAGTCCTTTCCACGATAGTTCAACTTTAAACCTCCCTTAGCACCAGGAATCCATTGGGCCTAAAGGCCTGAGTTTTTGAGTCGATGGTTCCCTTGCTCACTTTGACCCTAATGGCTATCGTCACTAGGTGCACTACTGGAAACCGCTATCGGGCGTCATCCTTTTAGGGCTACTGGGATCACCAGCT
>JAYWEN010000457.1:0-4065 GCA_043779245.1 Elusimicrobiota bacterium
GTCATAACCTACGACCAACGAGGACATGGCAAAAGCGCAGTCGGAGACAGCCAATATATGTTTGAGTTTTTCGTCGATGACCTTATAGGCCTGCTTGATTACCTTAAAATCGAGAAAGCCGTTCTCGTAGGCCTTTCGATGGGCGGATACGTGGCGCTTCGGGCCGTCGAGCGAGTTCCGCAGCGAGTAGCGGGTCTCCTTCTTTGCGACACACGAAGTGAAGCCGACACGAATGAAGGAAAATTAAAGCGAGCGGCCGCCGTGCAAGGGGTTAAACAGAAAGGTGTGCCGCAATTTGCCGAAGGATTTTTGAAAGCGGCTTTTGCGCCGTCGACTTTCATCGAACAGCTGGCTGTTGTAGACACCATCCGCCACGTGATTCTACGAACGTCTCCCGCAGGCATTTGCGCCACGTCCATCGCTTTAGCCACTCGGACCGACACCACGACTTCTCTTGCAGCGATCAAGGCACCAACGATGATCCTAGTAGGTGATCAGGATGCCATCACGCCTCCGGCGGCATCCGAAGCGATGCACCGACTGATTCCTGAGGCCGAGATCGCTGTGATTCCGAAAGCAGGGCATCTAAGTAACTTGGAAAATCCTGCGGTATTCAATCAACATCTGACCCAATTCCTCAGCCGTTTCACAGTATAATTTAGTCATGAAGATCAGTCTCAACGGAGAACCTAAAGAACTAGCGCAACCCGTCACCGTTCAGCAGCTTTTAGACTTGCTAAATATTCCGGGCGGACGGGTGGCCTGCGAGGTCAATCTAAAGATTATTCGACGCGCTTTCTATCTGGATACGGTGATCCAAGAAGGCGATACGGTAGAAATTATTCAAGCCATCGGAGGCGGTTAATATGGAAGATTCTCCACTAGTCATTGCAGGGAAAGCTTACAAGTCCCGGCTCATTTTGGGCACCGGCAAATATAAAACATTCGAATTGATGAAGCAGGCGCTCTTGGCTGCCGATCCCGCCATGGTCACGGTCGCTGTACGTCGCGTCGATCTCGCCGATCAATCGTCTCAATCATTTTGGAAGTTCTTACCTGAGGGCCTGCCTATTCTTCCGAACACGGCCGGATGCTACACCGCTGAGGAAGCGATTCGCACCGCTCTCTTGGCACGCGAAGCGCTCGAAACAAACCTCGTCAAGATCGAAGTAATCGGTGACCCGAAAACATTGTTTCCCGATGTGGTCGCCACACTTGAAGCCACCAAGATCCTCGTGAAAGAAGGCTTCACGGTGCTTCCTTACACCACTGACGATCCGATTATGGCTCGTCGCTTGGAGGAGGCGGGAGCTTCGACGATTATGCCGCTTGCGGCCCCCATCGGAAGTGGTCAGGGCATTCTGAATCCTTTGCAAGTTCAGTTCATTCTGGACCAATCCAAGGTTCCGGTAATCGTCGATGCGGGCGTTGGAACCGCGTCGGACGCGGCCGTCGCCATGGAGCTCGGCGTGGCGGGTGTACTCATGAATACCGCTGTAGCTGAAGCGCAGGATCCGGTCGCGATGGCGCGTGCAATGAAACTGGCCGTCGAAGCGGGAAGACTTTCATTCTTGGCCGGTCGCATGGCGAAAAAAATCTACGCATCAGCCTCCAGCCCTACCCAAGGCATTAGTCAACCTTCGGTTCGATAAAGGCGCATGAAGCCAGCCCTGGTCGTTGGCGCGATTATCGCGGCGACACTTGCGGCCTACTTCAATACGATCCCGGGCGCATTTATTTACGACGATCGATCCATCATCGTCCGCAATCCTCTTATTCGCAGGCTTAATCAAATTCCGCAACTTTTCCGAACCTCCTATTGGGATGCCGCGTCGGGTTCTCCTGAGGATGCTAAAGGCGGCCTCTACCGACCGCTCACGATGACCTCCTACTCCCTAAATTATGCAGCGGGAAAGCTCGATCCAGCTGGGTATCACCTCGTAAACCTCTTATTACATCTAGGCGTTGCGCTTCTTTTTGGTCTCCTGTGTTCACGGCTAGGATTTACGCCCTTCACCGCAGGAACCGCGGCGCTCCTCTTTTCCGTTTTGCCTATCCATACGGAAGCAGTTAGCAACGTGGTCGGTCGCGCGGAATTGCTTTCGGCTTTTTTTATCCTGCTTGCATGGATATTGGTCGCCCGAAATTCCACAGCGATGCGAATCGTTTTAGCTGCGTTCGCGTTTATAGCGGCATTGCTCTCAAAGGAAAATGCTGCGGCATTTTTGCCGGCGCTCGTGCTCACCGATTACGTCACACAGCCTAAGACGTGGAGAGCTCTTGCCCGTGATCGACTGCCTGTTTGGGTGGCACTGGGGGGAACCTTATTTTTAACCTGGGAATGGCGGACGCTCGTTTTAGGCCGCTCAAGCCAGCTGGGGACGATGCCTTATTTCACCGATCAATCAGCCCTTCGAATGGCGCTGACGATGTCGCGTTTCATCGGCGTTCATTACTTTGTTCCAATGCTCTCGGGACTCGGGTTGTGCGCTGATTACACAAGGCCGTCTTTTACCGACGCTAGACTGAGCGATCCTTTAGCCTGGGCCTGCGGCTTTCTCGCACTCTCGGCACTTTCGATTGGAGGTTATTTCTCGGTAACGCGCAAAAATACCCTGGCGTTCTGCGCGATTCTATTTTTTATTCTTCTTCTGCCAGTCCTTCATATCCTCGTTCCCATTGAAGTGATCGGTGCCGAACGCTTTCTTTACCTCCCATCTATCGCCTTTTGTTTGGCGGTCGGTATAACTCTTCAATGGGCCGTCGATACCCTCCGCCTCGACAAGAATTTCGCCACGTGGATCGTAGTTGCCTTAACTTGTTGGTACGGCGCTTCTACATTTGTTCGCAACCGAGTTTGGGCCTCTGAAGATCGCTTTTGGCAGGAGGCCATGAGAGAGGCGCCGAAAAGCCCGCGCGCCTGGAACGGACTGGGTGTTACGCTCATGCATCAAGGGAAGTACGATGCGGCACAGGAGCTTTTCCATAAGGCAGCAGACTTAAACCCACTTTTAGAAGATGCTTACTATAATGCAGGAGAATGTTACTTTCTCAAAGGCGACTGGGTGGCAGCGAAGAGAGTTTTTCAGGCCTATTTGCAGGTCAAACCCTACGATCCTGGCGCGCGTCATTACTTGGGACTCATTAACGCGAAAGCGCTATCGAAATAAACGAAGACAACCGAGGCTTCTGGTAAGAAGATGCCTCGGCGAGGAGAAAATCAGTTGAAGGAAAATAGAATTATGCGGCGAGCTGTCGAGGTCCAACTTTGATGACTTTTTCAGAACGAATGCAACGCGAACAGACTTTCGCGCGACGGGGACTTCCGTTCGACAAAATCTTAACATGTTGAACATTCGGCAGAAACCGGCGGATGGTCGCGCGGTGAGAGTGACTCACCGTCTTTCCGGCCGTCGGTCCTTTGCCACAAATTTCGCATCGATGCGCCATAAGGGCAGTATTCTTTCAGATTCCGTCTCAGAAAGCAAGAACTACCCGCTTCAATATTTGAAGGGAGTCGGACCGGCTCGGGCTGCGCTCCTCTCTAAAATGGGACTTATGAATCCCTCCGATTTGGCTACTTATTTTCCCCGCGACTGGGAAGACAGAAGAGTTAGGTTCTCGATCCGCGAAGCTCCTATGGCAGAAAAGCTGGCGCTGAAGGGAACGATTCGATCGGTGGAGTTCTCTACCACGAAGTCACAACTGGGCTTTGCAACCGCGATCATCGACGATGGAACCGGATTGATTTCTGCGGTGTGGTTTAAAAAACTCAATTTTCGCTATGACGTCTTTTCGGCTTTGCGCCAGAGCCTACAGCCCGGGAAAACGCTTTTCGTCTATGGTCAAACCGAATTTGGCCCGCACGGCCGACAACTGCGCGTCGAGGATGCATCCGCCTGTGAAGCCGCCCTAGGTCTCACGGGGGAAGAACTCTTCCATTTCGAGCGAATTGTACCGGTCTATACTGTTCCGGATGGCATGAGCGAAAGGCTGCTACGGACATTGATCGGTCGCGTGCTCGCCCAGAACGATCTTCAGGCTAATGACCTCATTCCAAAATGG
>JAYWEN010000458.1:0-5651 GCA_043779245.1 Elusimicrobiota bacterium
AGGCACCGATTCAGAGCACCGCCAAAACAATTGACGATGTCATCGCCGAACTCAAGAGCGGCAAACTCAAAAATATCGCGGAACGTTCCGGCCGCTTGCAAGACGGAAAGCACGGTCTGGAAGAACTGCGCCGCGAAGGATACATGTAATGGCAACAAATAAACCCTCACCCCAGCCCTCCCCCTCAACAGGGGGAGGGAGCAAACCTCTCCCTTCTGAGGGAGAGGTCGGCCGCAGGCCAGGTGAGGGTTCATCCCAAGAACAAATGAACATCGTCATCGTGGGACATGTGGATCACGGGAAAAGTACCGTCGTGGGTCGCCTGTTTGCCGATACGGGATCACTCCCTGAAGGAAAGCTCGAAGCCGTTCGCAAAGAATGTCAGCGTACCGGAAAACCCTTTGAGTACGCATTCCTGTTGGATGCGCTCACCGATGAACAAGATCAGGGCATCACGATCGATACGGCACGCTCGTTCTTTAAAACCGCTAAACGTGACTACATCATCATCGATGCCCCAGGCCATATCGAATTTTTAAAAAACATGATTTCCGGCGCCGCCCGCGCTGAAGCCGCCGTGCTCGTGATTGACGCGAAAGAAGGCGTGCGCGAAAACAGCCGCCGTCACGGCTACATTCTCTCCATGCTCGGCATCAAACAGGTTGTGGTTGTCGTCAATAAAATGGATTTGGTCGACCGCAGTGAAAAGCATTTTCAGGCCATCGAGAAAGAGTACCGCGAATTTCTGACTTCGATCAACTCGGTCAGCCCTAAGTTTTTTATTCCGGTAAGCGCCGTGAACGGCGAAAACCTTGCGACGCGTTCCGAAAAGACGCCGTGGTATAAAGGGCCAACGCTGCTCGAATCGCTCGATCTCTTTCAGAAAGCACCCTCGAAAAAAGACTGTGCCTTTCGCATGCCGGTGCAGGCGGTCTACAAATTTGTCAGCCAAGGCGACGATCGCCGCATCATCGCTGGACGAATTGAAGCAGGCAAAGCCAAAGTTGGCGATAAGGTCATTTTCTCCCCCTCTAACAAATCGAGCACGATCAAAAGCATCGAAGCGTTTAATGCACCGGCGAAGACGGAGATTGAGGCAGGCTGGTCGACTGGATTTACTCTGACCGAAGAAATTTACGTCACACGCGGCGAAATCATGGCGCATGCCGATCAACCTCCCCAGGTGTCCACACGTTTCCGCGCAAACTTAATCTGGTTGGGCAAAAAACCTTTTGCTGCTAATCGCGACTACAAACTGAAGATTCATACGCAAGCGCTTCCCGTTCGCATCCAAAAGATCAATAAGGTGCTCGATGCTTCTCAGGTGCAACCCTCACCCCTACCCTCTCCCTCAACAGGGAGAGGGGGAATGGCGAACCTTCTCCCTGTTGAGGGAGAAGGTGGCCGAAGGCCGGATGAGGGTTTAGCCATTAATCGCCATGACGTGGCCGATCTCATTTTGGAAACGCGTCAGCCGATCGCGTTTGACACGATCACCGATAATGATTCGACCGGTCGCTTCGTGATTGTCGACGGCTACGACATCGCCGGCGGTGGAATCATTATTAGCGCCGAGAAAGATGACAAAGAAGGGCTGCGCGCCGAAGCGCAACTCCGAGATTTCAACTGGATCAAAGGCGGCGTTTCTCAAGAGTCGCGAGCCACGAAGCTCGGCCATCAGCCGGCGCTCGTCATGTTCGTCGGCAAAGAGGGCACCGGGAAACACACCTATGCGCGCGCCGCCGAGAAATCCCTTTTCGACCAGGGAATGTCCGCTTACATGCTCGACGGAACAAACGTCCTTTTAGGCGTCGACGCAGATCTTGTCTGGAAACAATCAACTCAAGCCGAACTTGTTCGCCGCTTCGCCGAAGTTGCCCACATTTTGTTGGATGCCGGTCATTTGGTTGTCTCCACAACCAACACAATCGGACTCGCCGATTTTGCCGCAGTACAAGCCTTAATCCCGGACTTCCCTGTGCTTGCAGTCGAGGTCAATCCCGCAAAGTCCTCGATGAGCGACGCAGACTTGCAGCTGAGCGGCAAAGAATCAACTGACGACGTCACGAGTCATCTCACCAACCTCCTTCGCAAAAAGCGCATTATCAACCCATGACTCAAAAAGTATCGATCGTGACGCTCGGCTGCGCCAAGAACGTCGCTGATACTGACAATCTTGCACGTCTGTTGAAAGCACGCGGCCATGATGTCGTCTCGGATGCTGCCGATGCCGACACGATCGTCGTGCACACCTGCTCGTTTATCGAAGCCGCCAAAAAAGAATCGATCAACACGATTTTAGAAGCTGGCAAATTGAAAGGCGAGAAGAAAAAACTGATCGTCACCGGATGCTTGGTGCAGCAACATGGCCAAGAGATCTTTGACGATCTACCTGAAGTGGACGCTTTTCTCGGTACCGGTCAGCTGGCTCAGGTCGCAGACCTGCTCGATAAGCCGCGCGCCCGATTCATCGATCGCGCCAAGCCCGGCGGCTACATGGATCCGGATGAACCCGTCATCCGTAAAGCCGAAGGCCCGAGTGCCTTCCTAAGACTCTCCGAAGGCTGCAGCCATCCCTGCGCGTTCTGCGTCATCCCACGCTTACGCGGACCTGTGCAGAGCCGCTCCGAAGAAACCATTTTGGAAGAAGCCCGCGAGCTCGCCGCCCAAGGCGTCGAGGAGTTCAGCATCATTGGCCAAGACACTGGAGACTGGGGCCGTGACGCCAAGATGAAGAAAGATCTTCCGAGACTTCTTCGCTCGCTGAGCCAAGTCCAAGGCGTTCGTTGGATTCGCCTCATGTACATGCATCCCGCCTCGTTCACAGACGAACTCCTCGAAGTCTTCGCCGAGCAACCCGACAAATTTCCGTATCTCGACATGCCTTTCCAGCACATCGACAGCCAAATGCTGGCCGAGATGAAACGCATGACCGATGAAGCAGGTCTCAGAGCACTCCTCGACCGCATCCATAAGAAAGTGCCATCACTTACCTTACGAACGACCTTTATCGTAGGCCATCCAGGGGAAACCGCGGCTCAATTTAAAAAACTCGTTGGGTTTGTAAAGGAAGGGCATTTCGATTATCTGGGAGCGTTCGCCTATTCCAAAGAAGATGGCACCCCATCCGCCAAGCGCGACGATCAAATCTTGGTTAAGGCCAAAGAAGATCGTCTTGCCATGTTCAACAACGCCTATTACGACGTCGCGCATGCCAAAGCACAAAAGCGGCTTGGATCGATTGAAACCATTTTGTTGGAAGACACGGAAGGGGATACGGTGATTGGACGCACCTGCCGGGAAGCGCCCGAGATCGATGCGATCGTACGGCTGCCTCAAAAAGCCGCCAAAGACGGTCGCTTCATTACCGCCAAGATCACAGGGTATGAGTCCTACGAATTTACCGCAGACCCCCGGGAGTTTGTCCCCACGGCCTAAAGCGGCGAAAAGCGTCGCTGAAAATGCTCTAATCTGACGTCAAATTACGGAATAACAAGGAGAGTTTTATGGGAAGCAAAAATCCGAAGTGGAAAACCAAGCAAAAACGAGCCCGAACGAACGCCGCTAGACGTGCGCTTCGAGCCGGAGGAAAACCTAACCCTCAGGGCATACGCCGCGTTGGCCGACACTAATCGGATCTACTAAATCTTTATTTAGAAGATGGAGCGGGGGGCGAAGGCGCCTTCCGTCGGTTGGGCTTCGGGAGACACAAGCACCCCGAGAAACCGCATCCGATGCAGCAATACACCTTTTTGCCGATCATAAAGCCATTGACCGACGCCCAGCGGGACTTTTTAAGCTTACAGGTTGGACAATTTTGCATACAGAATCTTAGCATTTCCGACGGAAAAAAGGAAGCCCACAGCGTCACATGGTCGCAGACGTCTTGTGGTACCCCACCGAAATAAGGCATACTCACTCTGACAGGTAGAGGTCGTTAGCTAACCCCGCCCAGTTGTTGTCCCCAGTTCGAAGGCACGCTCCCTGATAGACGCTTCCAGCGGATTCCGGCACTTTGATTGGCATTGAAAGGGTTTTTTAAACCCTCACTTAGGAGATACACAGATAATGGAAAAACGATTGTATGTAGGAAATTTGCCGTTCGACACCACCGAAGATGATTTGCACCAGTTGTTCTCGGCCCATGGCCAGATCGTCAGCGCCAAGCTGATCACGGACATGGAAACGGGACGCTCGCGCGGATTCGGTTTCGTCGAAATGAGCACGGAAGACGAAGCGAAAGCGGCTATCGAAAAAATGAACAAAGCGAAAGTTGGCGATCGCGAATTGACCGTCAATGAAGCTCGTCCTCGCCCAGAGCGCACCGGCGGAGCCGGCGGCGGTTCACGTGGCGGATTCGGTGGCGGTCGCGGTGGATTCGGTGGCGGAAATGGCGGCGGTGGCGGCGGTCGCGGTGGAAACAGCGGCGGCGGTTACGGTCGATCCAACCGGTATTAATCTTTAACTAGGTTAAGCCTCACAAGAACCCCTGGTCGCTTCGGCGGCCGGGGGTTTTTCTTTGGATGCATTTCTCTAGCCTTGGCATATAATGAGAACATGAACCCCACAAAAGCCTATGCCGCGCTCGATAATAATCAGCCGCTCGTTCCCTACACCATTCAACGCCGCGATCCCGGCCCCAACGATGTCCAGATTGAAATATTGTATTGCGGCATTTGCCACAGCGACATTCATCAAGTCCGCAATGAATGGAAGGGCACCAGTTTCCCGGTGGTTCCTGGTCATGAAATCGTCGGAAAGATCACGCGCGTTGGCAAAAAGGTAAAACGTTTTAAAGTGGGTGATTCAGCCGGTGTCGGATGCTTTGTCGACTCCTGCCGCAAATGCCCGAACTGCAAGAAAGGACTTCAGCAATTCTGCAGCGTGCACACGGCCTTTACCTACAACGCCACAGAGATGGACTTAAAGACCCCGACGCATGGCGGCTATTCTTCCCAAATCGTCGTCGATGAAAACTACGTTCTCAAAATTTCGTCGAAGCTCCCGCTCGAACGCGTCGCCCCGCTCCTCTGCGCGGGAATCACTACGTATTCCCCCCTCAAACATTGGGAGGTTAAGAAAGGCCAGAAAGTCGGAATCGTCGGATTGGGCGGTCTCGGACATATGGGCGTCAAACTAGCCGCCTCCATGGGCGCGAAAGTCACAGTGTTTAGCACATCTCGTTCCAAAGAAAAAGATGCCAAACGTTTAGGCGCGAGCGAATTTGTTGTTTCCTCTGAACCTAATGCGCTCGAGTCGCGATTCGGAACGTACGACTTTGTACTTGACACCGTTTCCGCCCCTCACCCCATCAGTGCATTCACGCAGCTTTTAAAAGTAGACGGGACATTGGTGTTGGTGGGTGCGTCGCCAGATCCTTTAGAACTCCAAGCGTTTGCGCTCGTAATGGGTCGCCGCTCGATCGCGGGCTCGCTCATTGGTGGGATTCCCGAAACCCAAGAGATGCTCGATTACTGCGCGAAGAAAAATGTCTTATCCGACGTCGAAGTGATCCCTGCCTCCAAGATCAACGAAGCCTACGAACGCACGCTCAAAGGCGACGTCCGCTTCCGCTTCGTGATCGACATGAAAACCCTCTAGATTAGTTCTTTTTCTCAGGCCTTAATCTCAAACCAATAGCTTCTTTTGCC
>JAYWEN010000459.1:0-1723 GCA_043779245.1 Elusimicrobiota bacterium
ATTATCGGGGGCTCCTGGCTCGCTATCCGTCCCACGTGATAGGCCTAGGGCCGAATTTTACGCTCATCTCCGAGAAGGATGTGCAGATTCTTCTATCGGAAATCGAAGCGAAGGCAAAGTCGATCTCCGTGGAACCCGAAGAGGGACCTCCCACTCTTGATTATGTTTTGGCGAACTGGCACAGCCTCGAAAAAATCCAACGAGGCATTAAAGATAAGACGGGATGGACGATCGATATGATCGCGCTTCGGCGCTATGTGCGTCTTCCCGAAAATGTGAAAACGGTGCCCACAATTTCACTCGAGAAATATACGACGCAATTGGATTTATATATTCCCCCGCGTTTGGCTCAGGCCTTTGTCGCTTCTCAAGCCTCTGCGATTAATGAGCTGAAAGTATTTACACAGGAGCATCTCAAGCTGAAAAACGGTCCGAGCTCGACGTCTGAAGCGATGGCGTTGGCCAAAAAATATTCAACGGTAGCGACGCTTGCTGCACTGGCGGGGCCCGGCCGATCAGGTGTGGAATGGGATTGGCTCCTTTGGTTGAAGGAATCAGAGTGTCTTCACTTCTTCGATCGACAAATTGTAGGACTGCGTGGTCGCTATATACTCTATTCCCCCAGAGATGTCGTGAAGATCAAACGAAATAAGGAGAAATTTCGAAACAGAATGCGTCGCCAGATGAAAGAGGGCGAAGGCGCCCATCCTATGGTAGAGAAAGATACGAATCCCCCAGACAATGATTGGACCGATGGGGAAATTCGAGTGCGGGAGAGAAAGCGTATCCGAGAGGAAGAGCTGCGAGCCGTGGTCGAAAAATATTCGACCCAGGGTCAAACGGTTCTGTCACCCGACAGCGTTCGTTTTTTGAACGATCAAATTGTCCCGGTCATTCTTGATATCGGCAAAACCTGGGAGATTGAACGGTTGATGGATTTCCTAGTTGAGTTGATGCTTGCAGGGCGGTTGCCTTATGATCCCGAGCATCACTTGGCGCCTGGCGCTCTTGTCGAACATGACGGCATTTATGGGTTTGGCATCGTCCAGGACGCGCAAGGGGCTGAGCCGATGTATATGCGGACATTCGTCAAATTTCTATCCGGCGTTCACTTGGCATCGTACCACCAACTGAAAAGGGTTTCCTTACTCGTCCGAGCCGCCTAGCGCGAAGCGCCCCGACAATTAGCGATAATACTTCCATGAAGAGACTTCTGTCGATCGGCCTTCTCTGGTGTGTGGCGGGGGCTGTGCAAGGCGCCTCCACCGAATGGAAAACCAACCCCAACGGTAAAGTCCGGCTCATCTCTGCCCTAAATTCGGTTCCGAAAACGGGGACGATCATGCTGGGGCTCGAATTCAAAACCGCGCCCGGGTGGTATGTCTATTGGAAGATCGCTGGCGATGCAGGATACCCACCCAAAATTGATTGGGCGGGATCGGAAGGAATTACGAACCCCACGCTGCAATGGCCTGCGCCCACCAAGTTCATTCTGCCTGGAAACATTATTGAGTACGGTTATGAAGGCGACGTGGTGTATCCGATTCAGGCCAGCTTAAATCCTCAAGGACGAAAAGTTCGGCCGGTAGCGACAGTCTCTTATTTGACCTGTAACACGTCCTGCATTCCTTATAAGTACACGTTCGTGTTGGATCTGCCCGTTGGCACAGCACAACCCGATGTGGAATCGGATGCGCTCCTTGATCGCGCGGCGCAGCACGTG
>JAYWEN010000460.1:0-2470 GCA_043779245.1 Elusimicrobiota bacterium
CGAACCGAAGCGGCTCCAAGGGATTTGCGGTCCTCGAAATAGGCATCGCGATAGGTGGAAAAAATTAATTCGGCGGCGGCCTTGGAGGCGCTATAAGGATCGCGTCCACCCAGCTCATCGTTTTCACGATACGCCCAAGACCATTCCTTATTCAAATAGCACTTGTCCGACGTGATGTAGACCAAGCTGCGCACGGATGGAGTCGTGCGAACGCAGTCGAGTAAGTTGGTAGATCCCCCCACATTGGTTTCGATGGTATAAACAGGATCGGCATACGATAGCCTAACTAAGGATTGTGCCGCGAGATGAAAAACGATTTCTGGCCGAAAACTGGAGAAAACTTTTTCCAGCGCCGTGTGGTTGCGGATATCGCCGTTGGTATGTCGAATACGTTTGGAAAGTCCGAGTCGGTTGTAGTGATCACCCGCATTCTTCGGTGGAAGGGCGAATCCCGCGACGTTTGCCCCCAAGAGGCTAAGCCAATAACTCAGCCAGGATCCTTTGAAGCCTGTGTCTCCCGTCACGAGGACGCGGCGGTTTTTGAAAAAGGAGAGAGTGGCGCTCATTTCCAAACGACCCAGGGCGCTTGTTTCTTTTCGATGAGTCCGTTCAAATATTGATAGTCGCGGTAGGTGTCCATCGGCTGCCAGAAGCCGTTATGCTTGTAAACCATGACTTGTTTGTCTTTCACCATCTGATTGATCGGTTCCTGCTCAAATACCAAGTCTTTGCGCGCGGTCAAATACTTGAAGATCTCTTTGCGACAAACAAAAAATCCGCCAGAAATGCGGCCCTCACTCACTTGAGGTTTTTCATTAAATGCCGTGACCAAGCCTTTGGCATTCATGCGGAGTTCTCCAAAACGACTGGGAGGCCGGACTCCGCTAATCGTTAAAATCTTTCCATGCGACTTGTGAAACGCCACCAACTTATCTAAATCGACTGTCCCCAAACCATCCCCATAAGTGAGCATGAAGTGATCATCATGCTCGACAAATTTTTGAATACGCTTGATGCGCGCGCCGGTCATGGAATCGAGCCCCGTCTCAGCCATCGCTACTTTCCATCGGGCTTCTTTATTTTGCGAATCGTATCGCACATGCTTTTGCGGCGCGAGAGTCACCGTAATGTCCTGGGTGTGAACGTCATAATTAAGGAAGAAATCGCGGATCACGTCGCCTAGATGGCCCAAGCAAAGCACGAAATCGGTATGGCCGTAGTGCGAATAATATTTCATCAAATGCCAAAGAATCGGACGCTCACCCACAGGGACCATCGGTTTCGGAATGTCGTCGGCGACATCACGAATTCGGGTGCCTCTTCCGCCGCATAAAATGACCGTTTTCATAGTTCGAATTCTACAAAATCATGCTTTAACAACATATCGAATGTGCTTTTCGAGTTCTCTGAGATCTTTCACCCGCCTAGCCGTTTTTGGGTAGAGCGGCGGATGCTTGGGAACCACGCGACCGATGAAGGGGATGCGTTGCTTTGTGGCGGCTTCCCAATCGGCTCGGGCGTCACCGATCATGACCACATATTTACGATTAAACTTCCAACGTTTCAGAATTTTCCCCATCGCCTCTTGCTTGCTTGTCGGATATCCAAACACCTCTTTAAAGTAGGGAGAGAGTCCACGTTTTTGGATGATGGATTTCAATTCCGCGACAGGCGTTGCGGACAGAACGAAGAGAGGGACGTGTTTGGAATGTTTCTTCAGGAAGGCTTTGGCGCCAGGGACAAATCGGCAGTGTAAAATGCGTTTCATGACAAAGGCTTCAAACTGACGGCCCAGTTTTTTCTTCTGATCTTCGGAAAGCGGTTGCTTTAAAAAGTCGCGATAAATAATTTCAAACTTGGTGTAGCGCGATACGCCAGCGTTGTCTTTGTGCAGCTGAACGATCCGTTTCACATGTTTGGGATGCTTGCGAAACAAATCACGAAAAACGTCGGTTTTAATATCGACGGATTCAAGAATCACACCATCAAAATCAAAGAATATGGCTTGAATCAACGGGTGTCTCGACGCGGCGTCTGCCTGAGACCGGAGATCAGATTCTCAGCGGCTTGGGTTTCCATCGCGACTCGCGTCTCGGTCGCATAAGATCCCATGTGGCAGGTGAGAATCGTGTTGGCGCATTGGCGTAGTGGCCCTTGGTAGGGTTCAATAGGAAAGACATCCATTCCGGCGCCGCATAGGGCTCCCGATTGAAGTGCTCGCGCGAGAGCCACGTCATCCACGAGTTCGCCGCGCGACGTGTTAATGAGCCACGCGGTTTTCTTCATCAGTTTCAGTTCTTTGGAGCCGATGATTCCTGTGGTTGATTTATCCAATGAGAGATGGAGACTGACGACATCCGATTCGCGGAGCAAAGCGGCCAAGGGTTTCCACTGTACATGATGGCGTTTGGCAAAGCTGTGATTCGGCCTGTGATCAAAGGCTAAAACTCTGACGTGAAAAGGTTTCAAG
>JAYWEN010000461.1:0-2079 GCA_043779245.1 Elusimicrobiota bacterium
CTTGGCAACGGCTTGGGCCGTGACGGCGTTGTCCCCAGTGAGCATTACAAGCCTGAGTCCTTCGGCATGGAGCAACTTGACCGCTTCTTGCGTGCTTTCTTTAAGGGGATCGGCCACCACCAAAAGCCCCGCATGTTTACCATCCACAGCAACGAACATGACCGTTTGGCCTTGGCTTCTTAAAGCGTCGGATTGAGCCGCCGTGGCCCCGAGTGGGATGGAGAGTTCCTGTAGCAGCGCTGGACTTCCCAATACGATCTTATGACCATCTACAGTGCCTTGAATCCCTTTCCCCGTTGTCGACGAAAAGTCCGACGCTTTGGCTAGGGTAATATTTTTTTCCTTAGCTCCTTTAATAATAGCTGCGGCTAAAGGGTGCTCGCTCCCTTGTTCCAGACTCGCCGCGAGTCGTAAGAGTTCGACTTCTTGGAGGCCTTCACTAATCACGTTAGTCAGCCGCGGTTTTCCTTCCGTCAAGGTCCCGGTCTTATCAATGACGAGGGTGTCGACCTTGGAGAGGATTTCTAATGCCTCCGCGTTTTTGATTAAGACCCCTACCGTAGCTCCCTTTCCGGTTCCAACCATGATCGACATGGGAGTGGCAAGACCAAGCGCGCAGGGACAAGCAATGATTAAAACAGCGACCGCATTCACCAGAGCATGCGCGATTCGGGGCTCTGGTCCCCACATGGTCCACACACCAAAAGTGAGTGCCGCGACCGCGATGACGATCGGGACGAAGTAACTCGATACTTGATCCGCTAGCCTCTGAATCGGGGCGCGCGTGCGCTGCGCTTGGCTGACCATCTGAACAATTTGAGCAAGAAGGGTGTCCTGACCGATCCGTTCGGCTTTGATGACAATGCTTCCCGTTCCGTTAATCGTGGCGCCGGTGACTTTATTTTGCGGCTCTTTTTCGACCGGAAGTGGTTCCCCTGAAATCATGGATTCGTCGACCGATGTTTTGCCTTCCAAGACAATTCCATCAACGGGAATTTTCTCACCGGGTCGCACGCGCAGCCGGTCTCCTACTTGCACCGCGGAAATCGGCACGTCATCTTCACGCCCGTCGCTGAGGAGCCGCCGTGCGGTTTTCGGAGCCAGGCCCAAGAGCGCTCGTATGGCTCCTGAGGTTTGACTGCGTGCGCGAAGTTCCAAAACTTGACCTAAGAGGACGAGGGTTGTGATGACGGCGGCCGCCTCGTAATAAAGGTTGAGCTCTCCAGACATGCCGCGAAAGGAAGCAGGAAAGAGTCCCGGAAAAAACGTTGCGACGAGGCTGTAGCCGTAGGCCGCACCGGTTCCGAGCGCGACAAGCGTAAACATATTCAAATGTCGAGTCACTAGGGACTGGACGCCCCGCTCGAAAAATGGCCACCCGCCCCAGAGAACGACGGGCGTCGCAAGTAAAAACTGAATCCACTTGGCATAAGGAACAAATCCCGGAATCGCATGGTGAATAAGAGATTCGCCCATAGACATCGCCAAGAGTGGAACGCTTAACGCCGTCCCCACCCAAAACCGTCGCGACATCTCACGCAGTTCGGGATTATCGGTTTGTTCGGCGCTGATGGTTACGGGCTCAAGCGCCATCCCGCAGATCGGGCAGGATCCCGGACCGTCGCGTACGATTTGCGGATGCATCGGACAGGTGTAGCGAGAACCTTCCATTGATGTCTCTTGAGTCTGAACTTTATTCAAGAAGGATTCTGGATTAGCGATAAATTTCTCGCGGCACTTAGGATTGCAGAAATAGTAGGTCTCACTTTCGTGACGAAACGCACCGCCTCGGGCCTGCGTGGGATCGACGTCCATTCCACAGACTGGATCTTTAGCCAAATTCTTTTCTGCTATTTCCGTCATTGTCGTCTCCTTGATAGTCTCAATCGCTCTAACACCGCCACGGCATCTTGGTTCCAACCGTCTTTCTGTATTTTCCCAATTGCTTCTGGGCGCTAGACCAGCTTGAGTCGGATAAAAAGCATGTATGACAACGGATTCTTGCCGTAAGTGCTGTAGAGAGAGGCCGGGATCAGTGCGACGCTTCCGGTTCCCCCGATTCCCAACTGCGTGTGTTGG
>JAYWEN010000462.1:0-2798 GCA_043779245.1 Elusimicrobiota bacterium
CCTACTCAAGGGCATGGCTTGGCTGGCGCCCCTAGGAATCTTTGGCGGTGTGATGCTCTGTGCCGTCGGATCGTGGCTCGCACTCCTCGTTGATTGGAACCCCCTTGTGATTCTGGGCACGATGGGAATCGGCTTCACGCTTAGCTACTTCGGAAAAACGTTTGGAATCTTTGGATTGAAAGGAGAACGATTATGACGCTTGTAATACTTGTAGTGGTCGTGCTGATTCTGGTCATCGCCGTCGGATATTTCACCATGCTCTATAACGGCCTCATCATGGTCAAAAATAACATCGATAAAGCCTGGGCCAATATCGACGTTCTTTTGAAACAGCGCCACGACGAAATTCCGAAGCTCGTGGATATCTGCAAAGGCTACATGACCCATGAAAGCGGCACGCTTGAAGCGGTGATCAAAGCGCGACAGGGGGTCATAAGTGCTCAGGGGCCGGCCGCCACAGGCCAAGCCGAAGGGGCTTTGCAAAGTTCTTTGAAGCAGCTCTTCGCCTTATCCGAGAACTATCCTAATCTCAAAGCGCAGAGTTCGTTTCAACAAATGCAGGAACGCGTCTCGGCCTTAGAATCCCAGATCGCCGACCGCCGGGAGTTCTACAACGACTCGGTCAATACCTACAACATTCGTATTGCATCGTTGCCGGATGCGCTTATCGCTCAGATGATGCAGCTGGGACCCAAAGAAATGTACAAGGTGGATGCGGGAGACCGCGAGGACGTTAAGATTAAATTCAGTTAGGACTGAGCCGAATTACAGCGAAGTGAATTCAAGCGGGCGTTGGATGATAGTGGAATCGTCCGAAAGCATGATGAGGTGGCCTTCTGCGGACGTGGCATGGTAGCCCCGTAGATTACCTTCGAGCGACCAATCGATATTGGCCATGGCTGAGGCTTTGAACTGAACCGGAATTGAGTAACTACCTAGGCTGTTGGTTGAGCCGTGAAAAAGTTTTGTTTTAAACCCGTCATTCATCCGGATCGTGATGGGGACATCAGCGCCAGGTTTTCCGTCAACCGTCGTCGTTCCTTTAAACTCAAACGCATACACCTGCAAGCTTGGCGCCGGTAGAAAGCGGCGCATTCTATGCACGACCGGCGAATGCGTTGTTTGTTTGGGAGCAGTGACAATCGGGGAAAGAGCCGACTCGAGTGGCGAAGGTGGAACGATTGGCTCTGTAATTACCGGCCGTGGAACAACTCGATTGGTTATCGCTGGGCGCAGTGTTCGTGCTTCGGGTCCGAAGATCATGGAACTGTACCAGAGCCCGATACCGATGGGTACAATCAACAGAAACCAGCCAGAGGATAGACGTGATCGGGATTGAGTTTGGCGTTGAAGTCGGTAACTCATGCTGAAAAGAGAAGCCATAGAGATACTTTAAGATGACGAGGTTACGATTCCGTTAAGAGTTTGTTACGGGAAAGTAAATTTACGATTTAGTTTTACACGAGGGACCAAGTCGCATCTTCCTTAATCTGGGCCTGAAGGCCCGAATAGAGGGAAAGGAGCGGATTAATGGCTAATAATTTCTCCAGCCCGCCGAGGATGGAAGACCTATCGGCCTTCGCCCCCGTTTCAAGTTTAGGCATGACTCGCATGACATTCAGTCGTCGCGCTTCCGAGGGCCGGAGCAGCTTAAAAGGAATCCCCCTCTCTTTGCAGATGGCTTGAGCGATTTGGCTCTCAGCCGATCGTGCGTCTTCCTCGCGCATCATCTCAATGAACGCTTCCAGCCCGAAAACGAGAATCGGTTCGTAGGTTTTCCGATCTTTTTCCTCGTAGACTTCTTGCGCCTCCTGAAAGTTTTTCAGCAGCGCTTTTCGCAAGAACTCTTCTTCGGTTTTCTGAGATTCAGGGTAAATGTAAGCAATGAGCTCCGCGTCGGGATCTTGGTAAAGAAGGGAATGTTCTTGATAGTCGACGTGCGCGCATTGCGGACACATCAAGAGATTTAATTCCCCGCCGAAAAGGAGTGTCTTCAACTCCGGATCTTGCGAGGCATGAATCGCCGTCCAAATAATCCCTTTGTAGATTTCCCCGCAGTTCCCGCAGGTGATATCACGTTCGTTAAATGTACTCACAGGACTATTGTACTAAGCCACCGATGAGAACTCGATTTAATCCGACGGAAACCCATGTTAGAATTATGCAAGGACATTGGAGGATTTATGAAATTAAAAGTGATTGTTGAACGCGATGAAACAGGCTATTACGTAGCTGAGGTTCCTGCTCTGCCCGGATGCGTCAGTCAAGGCAAGACTCTGGCTCAAGTTAGGATCAATATCCAAGAAGCCATAAAGGGCTGGATATCCGTGATGAACGCCAAACCTTCTAAACACCATACACAGACGCTTCAAATTGCGGTCTAAATTTGGGTCTCCGACTCAAACTCTGCTCAGGCGCGGCAGCCGTTAAGAAGTTCCGCCGAGCGGGTTGGTACTCTTCGAGACATAAACCGCAAGCTAAAACATTTTTGGGACATCTAACCCAGACTTGCATGTAATACAGACGTATGGTATAAATCGGATATGAAACCACAACCGAAGATCCTTCAGTTCATCCGGGAATTCCTAGAAGAGCATCAAATGCCGCCGACGCTTCGTGAGATTCAAGATCACATGGGCTTTGCGGCCATAGGAACGGTGCAGTATCACATTAAGAATCTGGCTGAGGCTGGCTTGATTGAAGTGAAGTCACGGCTGTCACGCGGAATCATGCTGACTCAACGCGCGGTCGGAATTCCCATCATTGGACGCGTGCCCGCTGGTCCAGCCCAGCTTGCC
>JAYWEN010000463.1:0-2243 GCA_043779245.1 Elusimicrobiota bacterium
AGGCACAGCAGTCCTTCTCCGATATTAAGCAGATGATTGAACGTCTAAAGACACATAAGTTAAATTTCGACGGAAGCGTCGCAGAGAGAAATTCTAAAACACATTTTCACGGCGTGAAGTCTTAGCGGTCCACGTCAAGCAAAGTCGCCGCCTACACCCTTTTCAATAAACTTAACCCTACGGCCACACGCTTTACAAACTTCAATTCGCAACGTCGTTTAGAGCTCGGTTAATAAGGACGAAAACATCTTTGGATCGGAAACAGGCTGTTTGCAAGTGTGATGAACGCACAAGTAGGCGGTGGCGCGATTGTTGACAGAATGCATTCCTGCGATGAAATCTAAATTTTTGGATAAGTGTTTTTGGTTTTCACCTCCGTCAGCCAAAATAACTATTTTGACCGGAATAAAATGCTGGTGAAGTGTTTGGAGCAATGCTTTTGTATCCGCAGCACCGGGCTTTCCGGCGATCACGACCTGGCGCGGCTCGGTGAGCAAATAATTCAAAGCGACTAACATCTGAGGCAAACCACGCGGGGACTCTTTCATGTGCGTACCGTACGCGTAAATCGTTTTCTCGGCCATGTCCTGGAATTCTTTTCGATCGGTGAATTGATTCAGGCGAAGTAAATTGAGTGCAGCGACTGAACTGGCGCAAGGCTCCACATTATCCATATCTTCTTTCACCCGCAAAATGAGATTGGAGTCTTGGTCGCTGGCGGTCATAAAGAATCCGCCCTTGTCCGCATCGTAAAAGCGCCCTTTCTGAGCCTCCATCAAATCGAGCGCCCAATCGAGCCACTGCGGATCAAAATCGGCTTCGTAGAGGTCGAGAAGCCCCTGGGTGACGAACGCGTAATCATCGGCGATGCCTTTGGCTTGTCGATCGGCGTCGCGCCACCGACGAAATAGACTCTTCGTCTTTGCGTCATAGAGATGCTCTTTGAGAAAGCGCGCGGAACGCTGTGCCGATTTAAGATAGGTCGGGTCGCCTAGTACTTGGAAGGCCTTCGCATAAGCGGAAATCATGAGGCCGTTCCAGGCACTGATGACTTTGTCATCTAAATGAGGTCGAGGGCGTTCGGATCGCTTCTTGAAAAGTAGCGTCTTGGCAGAATCCAAGCGCTTTGCGGTGTCGGCTTCGGGGAGCTTAAATTCCCGCGCAGTCTCTGAGATGGAATGGGCGAGATACAAAATATTTTTATTTTTAAACTCTCCATGCGGATCTTGAGCAGCATTCCCCCCCTCGCGCACTCCATATCGAAAACAAAAAAGTTCTCCGGTTTCCTTTCCTAGGATCTGATTAATTTCAAAGCGTTCCCAAACATAGAAAGCGCCTTCGATCTTTGCCGGAGCGTCGGCTTTTGGCAGGCTATCGGCATCCTCAGCAGAATAGATTCCTCCGTCAAACGACGTCATATCGCGTTCAATATAGGCGAGTGTCTCAATGGCGATGCGCTTCAATGCGTCGTCTCGTGTGATCTGATAGGCTTCCAAGTAATTGACTGCGAGCTGAGCGTTGTCATAGAGCATCTTTTCGAAATGTGGGATATGCCAGTATTCGTCCGTTGAGTAACGGGCGAAGCCGCCGCCTAAATGATCGTAGATCCCGCCCTTGGCCATTTCCTTCAATGTATGAATACTCATGGCGAGCGCGGTCTTCTCGTGGCTTCGAGCGTAGTAGCGCAAAAGAAAATTGTGATAGACAGGCATTGGAAATTTCGGGGCGCTTCCGAAACCGCCGCGTGATGCATCATAGGTCGTCTCCAGGGCTTTGAATCCCGCCGCAAGCCACTCCGGATCGCTCTGCATTGGATCTCGCGTCCCTTGCATGTATTTTTTTAACGAGTCCGTAATGTGCGAGGCATCCGCCAGCATCTTGGCGCGATCGTCTGCCTGCTGCCAGGACTCGCCGATTTGCTGTACAACATCCCTCCAGCCCGGATGCCCCCATTTGGCTGACGGTGGAAAGTAAGTGCCTCCGAATATCGGATTTAATTCAGGCGTCAAGAAGACATTCAGCGGCCAGCCGCCCGATCCTGTCATGGCCGACACCGCGGTCATGTAGATTTTATCGACGTCCGGTCGCTCTTCCCGATCCACTTTGATGTTCACCAAATATTTGTTCATGAGCGCGGCCACATCGGGATCCTCATAGGACTCATGCTCCATGACGTGGCACCAGTGGCAGGTGGAGTATCCGATCGAAACGAGAATCGGTTTATTTTCTTTACGCGCTTTTTC
>JAYWEN010000464.1:0-7431 GCA_043779245.1 Elusimicrobiota bacterium
CTCGAAAAACTGGGCCAGGCGGCGAAAGCCTTTGAAATGCTTCAACACTTAACGCCGACGGTGACCGCGCTTTCAAAGGATGTGCATGAAACCCAGTCGCGCCTCGAAGAGGCGGCGGTGGCCCTGCATCAGATGGCGGAGAATTGGGAGGCCGATCCCGCGGCTCTCGAAGATTGTTTGAGCAGGCAAGATCTGCTCTCTCGCTTAGAAAAAAAATATGGCGGAACGCTGGACGCGGTGATCTCCTACGGGGACCATCTTCGCGCGGAACTCGATCGTTTGGAAAACACGGAAACCTATCGCAAGGAATTAGAAAAAGCCTGCGCCAAGGCCCGCTCGGAACTGGAGCAAGTTTCTCAAGAGCTTTCCCAAAAAAGGAAAAAGGCGGCCAAGGAGTTAGGCACCACCGCTCAGGGACAACTCGGCGATCTAGGACTCAAGCAAGCCATCTTCCGCTGCCAGGTCAATCCGCTCCTCGAGCCTTCTACGACGGGGATCGACCAAGTCGTTTTTGAATGGGCGCCAAATCCCGGCGAAGGCATCCAGCCTCTGAAGGCGATCGCCTCCGGTGGGGAAATGTCGCGCGTGATGCTCGCGCTCAAGTCAGTCTTGGCCCATGCCGACGCCGTGCCCACGCTCGTATTCGATGAAGTGGATGCGGGCATTGGCGGATTGACCGCTCAGGCTGTCGGCAAAAAGCTGCGCAATCTCTCCAAACATCATCAGATTTTGTGCGTCAGTCATCTGCCGCAAATCGCTTCCTGCGCCTCCGCGCATTTTCAAGTCGCCAAGCGTGTTTCAAAATCTCGCACTTTTGCTGTCGTCACGCGGCTTGAAACCGACGAACGCTTGAATGAGTTAGCGCGCTTGCTAGGAAGCCAACTTACCCCCACCAGCCTCCAGCACGCCAAAGAGCTCCTGGCCCAGAATCAATAGCTTTGAAAAAATTCTTTAACAATCTGCCTGCGCTTCTTATTCTCGCTGTCTCGAGCCTCTTTTTTATTCCGTTGGCGAATCGGGCGCTGTGGAATTCCGACGAAGGGCGCTACGCCGAAATCGCTCGCGAGATGCTCGAGCTCAAGGATTGGATCAGCCCTCATTTAAATTACGTTCTGTACTTTGAAAAGCCTCCGTTGATGTATTGGCTCACAGCCGCCTCCATGGCGGTCTTCGGGCAAAACGAATTCGCCGCCCGATTTTGGTGCGCGGGATTTGGCGTGCTCACGGTGGGACTGGTGTATCTGTTAGGCAAGCTGTGGAAGGACGAACAGACCGGACTTTGGTCCGGCATTGTTTTAGCCACGAGCCTTCTCTTCTTTGCACTCACTCAATTTCTCGTCGTGGACATGGCGCTGACCTTTTGGATGACGTTGGCGCTGTACGCCTCGGCTCGAATACTCAAAGAGCGTCCCCCGGAGCGTGTGCGGCGATTCACGGATCTTCTGGCTGTGGCCATCGCGGGCGGTGTTTTGACGAAGGGGCTCATCGCTCTGGTTTTTCCGATTGCGATACTCATTCTGACCTTGGCCTCCACCCGCTTAGGAGCGCAGGCGCGCAAGATTTCGTGGCAGTCGGGTCTCATCCTCGCTGTTTTCTTGGCGGCGCCGTGGTTTATTTTGGTGAGCCTGAGGCATCCATTTTATCCATACTTCTTTTTTATTCGCGAGCATTTCTCACGCTTTCTAACGACCGTTCATCATCGATCCGCTCCGTTCTTTTTCTTTGTTCCCGTTATTCTGGTGGGATTCTTGCCTTGGGCCGTGTTTCTGCCGAAAGTGGTTCTCTCGGCGTTTGCCAATCGTGGGCAAGTGATGAAACGCGATCCCGTTCATGCTCTCTTAGTCCTCTGGGCCTTGTTCATTTTTGTCTTCTTCTCCTTTTCTCACTCGAAACTTGTCTCCTACATCCTTCCGGTCTTTCCCGCGCTCGCGCTCTTAACGGGAAACGCCTTGGAAGAAGCGTTGGCCGAAGACGTCATGCCCAAGTGGATTGAGTGGGGATTGGTCGGGCTGATCGGCGTCCTTTTGACGGGGCTTTTACTTTTAAAGCTCCCGCAGTCATTGGGGCTTTTTAAAGATCCCGTGGCGGCGGTGGTTCGGCTGCACGCGGACGGCCTGGCTGTGATTCTGGGACTGAGCGTCTTCCTTTTGGTGGGCGTGTGGGGCATGCGTCAAAGCCTTACTTGTTTGGGGGGAATCGTGACGGTTCAGGTCTTACTTCTTAGCACCATCATTTCTTTGGCCGTGCACGTAGAACCGTTTCTCTCAAACAAAGGACTTGCAAGAGTTCTGAACTGGAGGGCACGTCCGGAAGAACGCATCTTGACCTATGGAGTTTCGTATGAGAATGTTGCACAGACGCTACCCTTCTACACGAAACGCCGAATTACCGTCTTAGGGGATCCCGGGGAGCTTGAAATGGGACTTTCGCATGCCAGTGACGCCGCAGAATGGTGGACGCCGGAATCCAGTGCCGCGGAAGCGCTTGCCAAAATGCCTGTCGGAACATGGGTAGTGACCAACGAAGAATACCTCAAGGGATTGAAAGCCACGGGGGCCAATACGTCTCTCGAACTCGTTAGTCGTGAAGGGTTGCTTCTTCTGCTACATAAGAATCGCGAATGAAACATTTCCAACGTTGGCTCCTCGTCTTTACTGCTCCGTGGATGATCGCGCTTCGTTTGCATGCGAACAATCTGGATTATTTTATTTTGAACCAGAACGACCCCGCCGAAAGTATGAAAGCGTTTGAAAGCACAGACGAAGACGAGGTCGATCTCGATGTTCATCGCGGAAAAAAATTGTGGGAATTGAGCCTGGGCGCCGGATACGCCTATTTAGTCAAATCCACCTATCAAAATGTTTCTTACTCGAACGGAGTTTCTTTCGACGGAGCATTCCTTTATCAACTTTACCCTCAATGGCAGGTGGGTGTTGACGGAGGCTACAACTTTAATCATTCGTCGAAGGAGGAGATTTTCACGTTTCAAGGGATTGATATCCGACTTGAGCGACGGATTGAAATCATTCATGCCGCGCCAATCGCTCGCTTTGGATTTTGGCGAAGTGGTCCCTGGGGGAAGCTCTGGCGCCCTTATGTGCAAGGAGGCGCGGGCTGGTATCAGGTGTATCAAAAGCTGACGTTTAAAGTGGAGGCCAATCGGTTTCTTTACCAACAACAGCTCGCCGATGCGTCGAATGATTATCTTGGAATCAACGGAGGGGCGGGTCTCGAGTGCGAGCTCTATCCGCAAGGTCTGGTCGGAATCCAGCTCATCTATCACCGTATTTTCTCAACCCCCTCGAATATCGAATACCTCTCTCCAGGCGTGCGATTTTCTTATCTCTTTTGATGACGGTCCGTGGTCCAAAAGCTATTCTATTTTTGGCTTCTCTCCTTCTGCTATCCGGCACCCGATTATTCGCACTTTCAGAAAGCGCAGAATTCCTGATTCTTGGCACGACGTCCCAGGAGCCGGTGACTCTAGTAGACCCCGAACTCTCCGATCAACCGGTTCCAAAACTCGTGCTTCCGCCAGAACCGCCCGCCAATGTTCGGTTACCCGATCTCATCATCAAATCCGGAGAATGGAAAGGGAGTCAGTGTGGAGTCGAAGAGCCACGCTTTGCGGTGTTTCGACATGCTGACAAATGGCAGTCGTTTTGGGAGAAAGCGCTCGCCCCGTATTCCACTCGACTCGCAAAAGTGCCGCCGATCGATTTCGACAAGGACATCGTCGTCGGAATATTCTTGGGAGAGAAACCCTATCCTCATTACGATATTGAGATTCGATCGATTCACCCTGAGCCTCAACCCGAGGGAGATGCCGCGCTCGTGGTCCGTTACCGCGAAAGCAAACGCATGATGGGTGTGTTCGTCCCGCCCTTTGCCGTTCAGCCCTTCCACTTGAAAAAAGTTCCTGCATTCACAGGCCGTGTCACCTTTCTGAAAGTGAAGAGATAGCAGCGTTTTGTCTTTCGAGACAGCGCGGCGATTGTCCTGTGAAGAAAGAATTTATTATTTGGCGCGTTTGTACGTGATCTCCATCGACTTAAATTCCTTGCCCGTGTCGTCCTTGAAATACATGGTGTAAACTTGGGTTCCCACATCGATGGTTTTCCATTCCGAGCGATACCATTTGGCTTTATCCATCGTGATCGGGCAGCTGAACTGGCCGGTTTCTTTAATCACTTGGGTGGTGGGGTCTGCCGATCCCGAGCCCGTCATCATGCCTGTGGTCATGTTGTCCATCCAGACCGACTGATATTGCCCCCCGACGTTGTCATAGCCCGTGTAGCCGAGACCTTCGAAGGGCATGCCGTTCATATCGCCATGCGCTTTCTGTTCCAAGAAGCGTCCGCCTAACACCATCGTGTTTTCACTCGTCCCTTTCGATTCCATCGGCTTGTCGCCAGGCTTCATCCAGGACTTGATGGTATGCGTCCATTTGCCGGCCGCTTGCATAAGCGCCTGATGGTTCGGTCCGGGCATCCCGTACTTTTGCATTTGGGCCATCATGGCGTTCTGATCCATCGCCATCGAGGATTTATCGGCGGAGTATGCAGTGAAAGGGGTGATGAATCCGATTCCCAAAATCACCATCGTGTTTAAGATCGTTTCTTTTTTCATGAGTCGCTCCTTGAAGTGCATAGTTTACTTCCACTTTCGATTGTACCTACTGGAACAGGGGAGAATAAAAAGTATAATTTGTCTCGGAAGCCGGGATTTTATTCCCGGTTTTTCCTTTATGAACTCCCCCTATCTATCGGTTGTGATCCCCGTCTTTAATGAGCAAGAGAATCTGCGCGCGCTTCATCAAGAGCTGTCTCCGGTCTTAAAAAACATCGGAAAGCCCTACGAAGTGATCTATATCGACGACGGCAGCACCGACAAATCACTCGAGATCTTGCGCGAGCTGCAAACGACAGACTCGAGCATTATTGTCATCGAATTCAGCCGAAACTTTGGACAGCATTCGGCCATCTTTGCTGGGTTTGACCAATCTCATGGCGATATTGTGGTCACGCTTGATGCAGACCTCCAGAATCCTCCCGAGGCCATTCCATCTCTTATTAAAGCGATTGAATCCGGCTACGACGTCGTGGGCGGCTGGCGGGAAGATCGGCAGGACTCTTGGTTCAGAAAAATGGCCTCGAAGATTGTTAACAAGATTATTTCTTGGAGCACGGGCGTGAAGCTTCGCGATTATGGCTGTATGCTGCGCGCCTATCGCCGCTCGATCGTGCAGCAGATCTGTAAATGCTCCGAGATCTCCAGCTTCATCCCGGCCTTGGCCAATACGTTTGCGCGTTCTATTGCGGAAATCGAAGTGCCGCATCGTGATCGCACTCAAGGAACGTCGAAATATTCACTGACCCGGCTCATCCGACTCAATTTCGATCTTATGACTGGTTTTTCGCTATTCCCGATCCAAGCGATCAGCACGTTCGGCCTTCTGACCGCGATCGGCGGCGTGGCCTTCAGTATTTTTCTTTTTATTCGCCGTTTGATTATCGGGCCCGAAGCGGAAGGCCTCTTCACCTTGTTCGCCATTCTCTTTGCCTTTATCGGCATTATGATTTTGGCCTTGGGCATCATTGGCGAGTATGTCGGCAGAATCTACAACGAAGTGCGCAAACGTCCTCGATTTGTCGTGCGGCAGATTTATTCAAAGGAGACCTTATGAAAGTTTTAATTACCGGTGGAGCAGGATTCTTAGGATCACATTTGGCGGAAGGATTTTTGAAGCGCGGCGACCATGTCACCGTGATGGATATGGCGCCATCACTCAAAGTGGAACATCTTTTGTCGAACCCCAGCTTTCGCTACGTCCGCGATTCCGTCATGAACATGGATATGCTTGAGAACCTGATCGTCCAGGCGGATCTCATTTATCATTTGGCGGCCGTCGTGGGCGTCGAACATTACGTCGGTGATCCTTACGAAGTGCTGAACGTCAACATCAACGGAACCCAGAACGTACTCAAGCTCGCCCATCGCTACAGCAAGAAGGTTGTTTTCTCGTCAACATCTGAAGTCTACGGCCGAAACGCGAAGGTTCCTTTCAAGGAAGACGATGATCGCGTCTTGGGCTCAACTCGAATCGACCGCTGGTGCTACTCGACCTCCAAAGCGGCCGGCGAGCATTTTTGTTTTGCCTATCGAAAGCTTGGTCTTCCTGTCGTCATCGTTCGCTACTTCAATATTTATGGTCCACGCCTCGACAAAATCGACATGGGCCGCGTGCTCACCATTTTCATGGGCCAGCTCCTGCGCAACGAGCCGGTGACGGTGATCGGCGACGGAAAACAAACGCGATGCTTCACCTATGTAGACGATGCGATCCGAGCCACGATCCAAGCCGGCCTCGTACCCGAAGCCGTCGGCGACATTTTTAACATCGGCACCGATCGCGAAACGACCATCTTAGAACTCGCACAAACCATGGTGAAAATTACCGGCGCCAAATCAACGCTCCAATTCGTCCCTCAAGAAAAAATCTACGGCACCAGCTACGAAGACATCCCCCGCCGCGTCCCCGACAACACCAAAATGCGCACCGTGCTCAAGGTAAACTGCGACATCTCGCTCGAAGACGGCCTCAAGCGAACGATTGAATGGTTTCAGAAAGCCCACTTCAACAGCACCAAGACACCGGTTTTGTAAACAGATGGCCGTCAGCAAAACGATCGGCCTTCAGCCGATCGTGCTGAAGGGAGGTTCCCTGCCACTAGGTCTCTGGCGGGCCCGCCAAAGAAGTAGCGGCGGGAAGCCTGCCTGCCGGCAGGTCCTCTCGTCGACTCAATATTTCGTGAACATTTTCCAAATACGCTAATATAAACGGGAATTTGGTGGGTTTTCGACAACTAAAACAGTGTTTTCAGAAATCATTTTTTATGGCGCACCAGTTCTTACTTGAAACATTGGGCTAAGAATTTGGCTTCGAAGACGAAAAGGTTTAATCAACTAACTGGAGAGCAAATGAAAGCTAGCCCTGTTGCTTTTAATCGCTTCAAGCCAATGTTGCGGGTTACGGTTTTATTGCTTGTCCCCTTGCCCGTATTTGCCAGCGGTGAGATTTTGCTGTGGCTTTTCATTTCCATAGGAAATGCATTTCTTGGTTTGGCTAGCGGCGAACTGATTAGCTGGTTTTTGGGTCTACGCTTGAGAAAGATCGCATTCGGTCTTATATCATTTGGTGGTTTTCTGTTGAGTCTGTTTCTTTCCAGCATGGCAAAGAGCTATTACTTTAATAGGCCGATTTGGCAACCGCATCATGACATCATCACGGTTTCGGCAAGCGCAGTGCTTGGGGAAGTGCTTTACATCGCGATTCTTTGGGCTATATTTCGGTGGGCTTACACTTCCAGTTGGAAAAAAACAACTCAAGGAAAATAAAGGTGTTCTTGCCAAGTTCAACAGGTTGCCAAA
>JAYWEN010000465.1:0-1527 GCA_043779245.1 Elusimicrobiota bacterium
AGGTCTTTTCCTTTACGGCATCGAAGTCGACATCCCCGCACAGTTTTCCATCGGTGTCGCGGTTGATTCCAACATCGATCACCACCGCACCCTCTTTCACCATGGAGGGTTTCACGAAACGCGGTTGACCGATTGCGGCCACCAAGATGTCGGCTTGGCGACAGGCGGCTTCGAGATCTTGGGTGCGCGAGTGGCACATGGTCACGGTGGCATCTAACGCTTGAAGCATCATCGCGACGGGTTTCCCGACGAGCTTTGAACGACCTAACACCACGGCATGTCGTCCCGACAGAGGAATGTTCGAACGCTGAAGAATTTGAATGACGCCATGGGGTGTGCAGGACAAAGGCGATTTGCCCGAAGCCATTTCTTTCCAGTTCTTGTATTCGAAAAGTTGACCCAAATTATAAGGATGCAATCCGTCGGCATCTTTCCCTGGATCCATGATTTCAAGAACGGGAGTCGAGTCCGCATTGTTTGGAAGCGGAAGCTGCAGGAGAATGCCATCGACTTTAGGATCGTCATTAAGCTTTTTCATCAGCGCGATGAGTTCTGGCATCGTGGTTGTGGCGGGCAAAGGATAGTGCAGCGACTCCATTCCAATTTCGGCGCAGGCTTTTATTTTGTTGGCGACATACGTATGGGAAGCGGGGTTGTCCCCCACCAAAATGGTGGCCAATCCTGGCTTACGACCTGTTTCTTTCGTATAGGCAGCCACATCGGCTTTGAGTTCGACACGAATTTGGGCAGAAATGGATTTACCGTCAAGAATGGTTGTGGCCATGGGGTCCTCTTTTGTTTTAAATGTCGCGCAGCAATCCGGAGGATGCGGGCGTCCGGAGTTTGCGAATATGTTCGAGAATCTCGCGCGTCGCGTGAGACTTGTTCAGCGTGTAGAAATGGATGCCGGGGGCACCTTTGTGCAACAGTTCCTCGCATTGCTGAGCGGCGTGGTGAATCCCGATTCGCGTGACCGCTTCCAAATCCGTCTGCACCGCTTCGAGTTCTTGAGTCAAATCAGCCGACAATGTCGCGCCGCAGAGCGCGCTGAAGCGCTGGATCTGTGAGTAATTGGTCACAGGCATAATCCCTGGAAAAATGGGGACACGAATCCCGAGCGCCCTGGCCCTAGCCACAAAATCAAAGTAATGAGCATTTTGAAAAAAGAGCTGGGTTGTGACGAATGAAGCGCCCGCGTCCACTTTGCGTTTGAGATTCGCGAGGTCCTGCTCGAGGCTTGTGGCTTCCGGATGTTTCTCAGGATAACCGGCCACGCCAAAACAAAAAACATCGGACTTGGCGATCTCGGCAGCAAGTTCGTTCGCAAAATGAAAGCCATCGGGATGAGGTTTAAATTCGGTTTCACCACGGGGTGGGTCGCCACGCAGGGCTAAGATATTTTGTATTCCGCGTCCCGATAAATCTTTGAGGATGGAGCGGATGTCGCTCTTGGAATGCCCGACGCACGTGAGATGCGCCATGGCTTCAATGCCCACCTCATGTTTGATCTTTCCAACGAGATCCAGC
>JAYWEN010000466.1:0-2518 GCA_043779245.1 Elusimicrobiota bacterium
TGCCCAACCGAGCGAAGACAGTCCAGAAATAGGAAGCCAGCCCAGCCTCAAACCAAAAACGATCATCGCCAGGAGCGCGACGGCATAGGTGGGCACGGAAAATCCTATGAAAACAAAAACTGTCGTCCAACGATCGAATAAAGAACCGGCCTTGATCGCTGCGAAGAAACCGATTGGAATGGCGAGCAGAAACATAAACCCCATCGACAAAAGGTTCAAAAGAAGAGTCGCCGGTAAGCGCTCCCTTATTTTTACGATCACCGGTCGGCTGTCCTTAAGCGAGATCCCAAAATCAAAAGAGACGATGCGTTTCAGCCACCGAGAATATTGCCGATAGATCGGCTGATCGAGGCCTAAATCCTTTTGAATGCGCAGTTTGGCTTCGGGTGTGACGTGAGGATTCAAATCGGCCATCTGGTCGATGGGACCGCCGGGCGCCAGCTGCATGAGAAAGAAACTAATGAGCGTAATTCCGAGAAGGGTTGGAATCATATGCAGAAGCCGGCGCATAAGGTATGCCGTCATACCTTGACCCTCCGCTTCGCGGTCCCTCTCCCTGCAGGGAGAGGGCTTAAGGGTGAGGGGGTCATCGTTCTATCACCGATTTGTACCGCTGTTCGTTCGTGGGAACCCACCAATCTTTGAAATTCCACGCAAGCCCTAAGGGAGCAACGGCGGGCCCGCGAAAGCGTTTGTGAACGGCGAGGAGTTCGTCGGGACAGTAGAGAAAAATATAGGGCACGTCGTTTGCAATCTGAGCATGGATCTTTCGGTACAACGCTTGCCGCTCGGATTGTTCAAAAGTCTCTCGCGCTTTGACCAGCCACTCGTCCACTTGAGCGTTTTCATAGCCGCAGAAGTTGTATTGTCCCTCTTTCTGCTGAGACGTATGCCACATGGCGTAGTTGTCTGGATCGCGACCAAGCTGCCACCCCATGACGATCGCTTCAAAATTCTTTTTATCGATGTATTGATGGATAAACGTAGAAAACTCGACGATACGAACCGTCACCTCGATACCCACTTTCTTAAGTTGTTGCTGAATCACTTCCGAACAAAGCTGCCGGACTTTGTTTCCTTGATTGGTCATGAGCGTGAAGGTAAATGGCTTACCATTTTTCATCAATCGTCCGTCAGCCCCCGGTTTCCACCCGCATTCGGCTAAAAGATTCTTGGCGCGCTGAGGATCATAAGGCATCGGCTGAACAGCGCTATTGTAGGCCCAGGAAGTAACGGGAAAAGGTCCCGTGATCGGCTGACCCAAGCCCAACACAATCCCCTGAACCATCGTCTGGCGGTCGATCGCGTAGGCCAACGCCTGACGGATACGAATATCTTTGAAGAGAGGATTCTTTAAATTGAATCCAACGTAGACATACTTAAATGACGGATACCGGTAACGCTGATGATGCTCGAAAATGGCATCGTAAGCTTTGAACTGATCCGGGGTTAAGCTGATCGAATCAATCGACTGATTACGCATTTCCAAAAACTGGACAGAGGAGTCTGGAATGATTCGGTACACGTAACGTTGAATATTAGGTTTTCCTTCAAAATAATCAGGGTTGGCTTCGAGAAGGATGTATTGGTCTGTCTTCCATTCTTTGAAGCGATACGGTCCTGTCCCAATCGGCGCGCGGTTGGCGGGATGATTATTAAAATCTCCCGTTCCATAGACGTGACGAGAGACAATTCCCATTCCCCACGAAGCGAGGCCGGGCGCAAAACGCTTGCGGTAGGTGACGCGGACAGTATAAGGATCGATGGCCTTGAGAGACGACACATCTTCAAAGTCGCTTGAATAAGGTGTATGAACCTTCGGATCCTTTAATTTCTCATAGGTGAAAAGTACGTCATCGGCCGTGAAGGGCTGTCCGTCATGCCATCGCACATTTTTTCGCAAATGAAAGGTGATGACAAGACCGCCTTGTGTGATGTCCCAGGATTCCGCTAAATCTCCGACGAGATGAATGTCTTTGTCGTACTTCACAAGTCCATTAAACACGAGGCCGGCCACATCATTTGAGGCAGAGTCTGAGAGAAGTATGGGATTGAGGATGCTGGCGTCGGCGATCGATGCATCCACGTAGGCGTCACCGGGATCTGCTGCTAAAAGCGAAGAGCTAAGAGCGAAAAGTGCGATGAACACGACAACTGCTTTTTGTTTTTCGCTATTCGCTCTTCGTCCCTTTACTTTGCAATTAAAAGTGGGGACTGTCCCCTTTTGGGGACGCTTTTCGCTGCCGTCGGATGTCATTTCGGAATCACAGTGACCGTCGCGCGTGGCTTTTCCATCAACCGGCGCATCAAGTCATGCACGTCCTTTACCGTCACTTTTTCAATCGATCGGAGAAACTCTTCGGCGTAGGTTTCTCCCCGTCCCATAAATTCCCACCATGCGGTATACCAAGCCTGACGGCGATGGCTTTGGCGATCCATTAAGAAAGCACCACGAATCATCGCCTGGGCTTGGCGAACTTCGTCGCCGGTTGGGCCTCGGTCCGCCAAGCTTTTCAAG
>JAYWEN010000467.1:0-1619 GCA_043779245.1 Elusimicrobiota bacterium
CTGATGGATTTTTAACTCCTCCCGTATGGGGGACGCTTGACATTGTAAGCGGGCTTTTCGTCCTCACCGGTTTACGCCAGCTGAGTCGCCGTGTGGAAGAAAAAACGATTCCGCTCATGGGCGTCTTGTCCGCTTTCGTTTTCGCTGCTCAGGTAGTCAATCTTCCGATCGGTGGGGGCGTCTCTGGACACTTTTTGGGCGGCGCGCTTGTCGGTATATTACTCGGGCCATGGTCTGGATTGATCCTCATGACAGTGGTCTTGATCGTGCAGTGCTTCCTTTTTCAAGATGGGGGACTGGCCGCGTTAGGTGCGAACGTTTTCAATATGGGAATCATAGGAAGCTTTGGCGCCTATTGGGTGGCGCGATCAATCCGTCTGGCTCTGCCGTCTCCTCGAGGCTTGTTTTGGGTGGGCGCGATTTCCGCGTGGGTGACGATTGTGTTGTCATCAGTGAGTTGCGCCAGCCTTTTGAGTATTTCGAAGGTCGTTCCCTGGTCTATGTCGCTTCCCCTGTTGGGCGGTGTGCATGTTGTGTTAGGATTGCTCGAAGGACTCGTGACGGGCACGATTCTTGTATCCGTCGCCAAAGTGCGTCCTGATCTGCTTGACCGTCCCAAAGTGTGAAGATTCCTTTCTCATCGGAAGCGCCCGATGCGGTGCAAAAATTGATCGGACAACCCGGAGGCGTGGGTACGTTCGAAAAAACAGCGATCGGCATTTTAGTAACGGTAGGAGTGACTTGGATGGTCTTAAAAGTAGCAAAGTGGATCCGCTCGCCAAAGCGATGACTCACGCATGGCATGATACCTATCGGCACAAAAGCACGCCGGGTCATCACCTGGACCCTCGAAGCAAGCTCTTGGTCGCACTGCTTTATGTCGGATTTGTCCTCCTGACGCCGCACCTCTCACAACCCAAAGCTCTGGCCTACACAGGGTTTCTGTGTGTCATGGGGCTTTTGTGTCGAGTTTCGCCGCGCTTTCTCGTCACGCGCATCGGAACATTGGGACCCTTTATCATTCTGATGGGCCTGTCCGCTTGGATGTCTCATCTTTCGATGGCCTATGTGGAACAAGTTCTAGGAAAAGCGTTCTTGTCGATTGGAGCGATGACGATTCTCTCCGTAGCCGTTCCCTTTCCCGACATGCTTCGCGCCCTGCAGGAAGTTCACGTCCCCAGACTGTTTATTCTGTTTCTAGCATTCCTTTATCGGTATGCCTCGGTGCTGGGCCGCGAGACGCTTAAGCTCGAACGGGGATGGAAAGCGCGATATTTCGGCCACGGATTTATAGGTCGCTGGCGAGAATTGGGCCATATTTTGTCCGCTCTCCTCGTGCGGTCTTATGAGAGAGCAGAACGCGTCTACGCCGCGATGCTTTCACGCGGATTCTCTCTTCACGGACCTTCCTTTCATGTGCTTCATTTTGGAGTGGGGGATCTCGGCCTGATTGGAGCTAGTAGCATCGTGTTGGGATGCATCCATTGGATGCGATTTTGATGCAAGCCCTCGAAATCCGAAACCTTTCGTTTCGCTACCCGGATGGATCGGTGGGCCTCAATGCCATATCCCTCTCCGTCTCAGAGGGGGAGCGGGTTGCAGTGATCGGTCCTAATGGC
>JAYWEN010000468.1:0-4244 GCA_043779245.1 Elusimicrobiota bacterium
TCCTCCGCATACTCAAATTACGGCTTCCCATCTCACCACCAAGAAAGTGCCGATTAAATTTATCGAACCTGGCGCCTTTCGAATAAAAATTCCTAATCAAGCGATGGATAGGATTATTGGGAAAGTAACGATCGCGGCGATTTCCGCGGGAGCGCAGATCACGAGTTCAAATCTGAACGATCCGTCCATTGAAAAAACGGGGGTCGCACCTCTTCTTCCTCCGGGGAAGCGAGGCTATTTATTGCGCTTGGGCAACTTAGATGTGGCCGAATTAATTTTGCCTGGCAACTATATCGACGTTATGGCCACATTCTCCGTCAGACAGAAGGACTCCTCAACGTCAAAGGCCACCTATACGATTCTTCAAAATATTCTCGTCGTCGGAGTCGGTCGTGAATTGAGAAAACCCGACCAAGACGTCACCACAAAGAAAGAGGGAGTGGAGAGCTTAGTCTTAACTCTCGCGCTTGAACCGGGAGAGGCCGAACGATTGGCATTGGCTCAGTCTGAATCGCAAGGCGAGATCTCGGTAGTTGTCCGCGGCCACGGCGACAACGAGATCACAGCGGTGACGGGAGCAACGCCGTCGCGATTGCTTGAAGGCACACCGAGGCAGGCGCCAGTGCCACCAGGGACTAAGAAACCTGCCCGCTGATTAATTTCTATTGATTTTTAGATCTTTTTCAACCAGAGTTAAGTAGTCCGCCAAAGATTCAGTGGTGGAGAGGAGTGCCAATGTTAAAGACTTTTCGGACCGTTTCGGTGATGCTTGTGTTTCTAATCTCGCTGGGAGATTTTCCACTTCCAGCCGCAGAACCCCCTAAGCCTCCTGCCTCTGCGACCGCTCCGGCTGAACCGACTGCCAAATCTCCAGGGACGAAAGAACCGTTGATCGAAGTCAGTGTCGATTCGCTTGAAATCAGCGAGTCCAACTCAAGCAAGCTGGGATTTATTTGGGGCAGCACCACGGGAGATAATCAGCTCAACTTTGTTGAACGAACGATTCCTTCCATCTTCAATTTCGGGACTTTGCAACGCTCAGCCGCCATTCGTGTGCAGCTCGATGCGCTAATTAAGAACAATCAGGCCCGAGTGCTTGCCAATCCCACACTCCTCACAAAAAGTGGCTTTGAAGCGACATTTCTAGTCGGAGGAGAAATCCCCTATCCCACGGTCGGGCAGGGCGGAGTCGGAGGGGTCGAGTTTAAGAAATACGGGGTCTCGCTCAAAATTCTGCCGCAAATCACTCCTCGCGATACGATTGAGGCACAGATCAATGTGGGCGTGACCAATCCCGATGCCTCGGTCGCTATTCGCCTCGTGGGAGCAACCACAGACACTCCTGGCTTATCGTCGCGTGAAGCCGGCAGTAAAGTCGAAGTGAAAGATGGCGAAACGGTAGTGCTTGCCGGCATCAAACAATCTCGTCGAGAAAAGGCGACTATCAAAGTTCCCTTTCTTTCGGCCATCCCTCTCATCGGACTTTTATTCCAACACAAAGAAGAGAATGTGGTCCAAACGTCTCTGGTTCTCTTCGTTACTTTTCGGTTGATTAAGTAAACAAGTAGGGGTCCCATGGCCAACAAGATCATCGTCGTCACCGGTCCCCATGAAGGCGTTGGTAAAACGACCCTCGCCGTCAATTTTGCCGTACGCTATGCACAAGCTCGCCGTCAACCCGTCATTCTCATCGACACAGATGCCTTATGCCAAGGCGAGACCGCGATCATCTCGGGAGCGCCGGCCCCACTCACCGTCTTCCAGTTGTTGGATCAACTCGCTCAGAAGCAAGTCACGATTGCAACGTTGAGAGGCCGCATTCCTTTCAATCGGCTGAATGTTGGCGTGTTGAACCTAGGATCCACGGAAAGAGAGACAGCCAACATCACCTTCGATCAATGGACATTTTTTCTCAAGGCGATATTGCAGGTCTACGACGTGGTCATCGATATGGAAGCGATCAGTCCTTTGCGTGTGTCCGCGATCGATCTAGCCGATGCCGTGGTCTGGTCTTTTTTACCCAACGTTCTTTCATTGAAAGCAAGTCTTCGTCAACTAGAGCATTTGCAAAGTCAAAAGCTAGGACTTCAGAAGTTTATCTTCGCCGCCAATCAAACGGCGACTCATACGGCTTCATTGACAGATGAGACGATCAACGATGCGCTGTCGCGGGTGGAAGCGGAAATGGCTGTGAGCCTTCCTGTCGAACCCGAACTCGTTCGCCTTCTGAATGAGGGTCGCCCCTCCATCATGGACTCCTCTCGGTCGCTCTACTTTCAACAGGTCGGGCGGTTGTTAGAAATCGTGGGATCGTTGCAAAGAACGGGCGGATCCGCCTCCTCCACGGTAGGTCTTGGCACCGACACTAGAAAACCTCTTTCAGACAACCAATTGAGCAAACTACAGAACACCGTGTCCGACAATATGATGTCGGAAAAAAGAAAGCGCTGGGATCAGCTGAAACAAAGTCTCCACCGAAACCTCGTTGAAGAACTCAATATTCGCCGCATCGACCTAGACACCAAAGGGGACCCGACCCGTGAACGACAGCTGCGTACGAACGTAGAGAGCACCGTTAATTCTCTAATTGGAAAGGAACGCGACCTCATCTTAACGCGAGAGGAACGGGAACGACTCGTCAAAGAGCTCGTAGACGAAGCCTTAGGTTTGGGTCCGCTTGAAGAACTTTTGGCCGATAAGACCATTACGGAAATCATGGTCAATCGATTTGATCAGGTGTATATCGAACGAAAGGGTAAGATCATTCTCTCCAACAAGCGATTCATCGACAATAACCATGTGGTGCAGGTTGTACGACGAATTATTTCTCCCCTGGGACGCCGAATCGACGAAAGTATCCCGATGGTTGATGCCCGTCTCAAAGACGGTTCCCGTGTGAACGCGATTATTCCCCCCCTTGCCGTGAACGGACCCTCCATCACCATTCGTCGTTTTCCTGAAAAGGCATTTACGGCTGAAGATCTCGTTCACATGAATGCGATCAGTCCAGATATGGTGGAATTCCTTAAAGTGTGCGTCCTCACGCGGAAGAACATGATTATTTCTGGCGGAACCGGGACCGGAAAAACCACCATCTTGAACATGCTTTCAAGTTTCATACCCAATGATGACCGTATCATCACGGTTGAGGACACGGCGGAGCTTCGGATGCAGCAGGACCACGTGGTCCGCCTTGAAGCGAGAACGGCCAATATCGAAGGGCAGGGTCAAGTCTCAATCCGTGATCTAGTCAAAAACTGCCTACGCATGCGGCCCGACCGAATCGTCATCGGAGAGTGCCGCTCCGGCGAGGCCCTCGACATGCTTCAAGCCATGAATACGGGTCATGAAGGATCGCTAACGACAATCCATGCCAACACACCCCGCGATGCGTTTACGCGTCTTGAAACGCTTTGTCTCATGGCGGGAATGGATCTGCCTGTGTGGGCGCTCCGAGAACAAATTCGTTCCGCCGTCCACGTGGTGGTTCAACTAACGCGCATGCAAGACGGGACTCGAAAAGTCACCTGTATTACGGAAGTCATCGGGCGTGACGAAGAAACAATCATTTCCCAAGATCTTTTTCGATACACGCAAGACAGCCTAGACGCGGAAGGAAAAGTTCTGGGGCGCTTTGAGCCCACGGGACTCATTCCAAAGTTCCTCCCCGAACTCAAATCCAAAGGGTTTACACTGGACGTGTCGGCTTTTGCTCCCAAAGGAGCTCGACCGTGATGGCGCATGTCGGAATCCTCGCGATCGTCTTTTTCGTCATGATTGGAATCGTGGAGATGATTCCCGAGCTTTTCACGCTCTATCGGGAACGCTATATGGCAGACGTAGTACGCACCACGCGCGAACTCGATAAATTCTTCATCAACGTTAGGCCTAAACAGATTTTGACCATCTCCGTTGGCGTTGGAGTCGTTCTGGGTGTGATTACCCAGAGCTGGGTTCTGGCCGTGACGACCGTCATTCTCGGACTCATCGCCCCTAAAATTATTCTCTCTATTTGGAAGGATATCCGCTCAAGTCAGGTCGACGCACAACTCATTGACGCTTTGATGATGATAAGTAATTCTCTGAAGAGCGGCTTGGATATCGCGGCAGGAATCGAACGCGTGACCAATACGATGAAACCCCCCATCTCCGAAGAATTTGGACTTGTCATGAATGCCTATCGCTTAGGCACTCCGCTTGAGTCCGCCCTGATGGAATTGACGACGCGAATTCGCAGCCGGACC
>JAYWEN010000469.1:0-1828 GCA_043779245.1 Elusimicrobiota bacterium
GCTGAGCATAGCAATCGGCCGCCACCGCTACCAAAAGCCGATCGTAGGTGACAGCTCGAAGAGTGACGCCCGCTCGATCCGCTTGCTCGACACCGCCGCGTGAATCAAAAAGCCTTTCTAAGCTGGGCAAATTTTCTTCGATCAATATTTGAGAGGTTTTGACATCTACCAGAAAACCATAGGGAGAAAGAGGCGCCACTTGACAGACAACAGTGGCCGCTTTTGAAATGATATCTAATTTTTGAACTGGCAAGCCAGAGATTTCATCTGGGTACTTAATGAGGAGTTCATGCAATCGCTTGGTCGCCTTTTTAAAATCCGAAACACATGTTTGGTTTTTCACATTCATGGCTCGGGTCGAACGGAGACTCAAATCGCTTTGTTTGAGTGAAGACTGACAAGCACTCAAAAAAGGGAGCGCTACAAAAAGTCCGAAAAGTTTGAAATTCAAGACCTCTCCTACTGGGCTTTTTTACTTGCATTGTCGGCGGGACGTGTGCTGCGGTTTCTTGGATAAGGGTTGGGCCGACCGAGACTTTCGCTTTCGCAAGTCTCACGCTGAACCCATTCCGCACGCTTTGCCCAATCTCGAGCAACTTTGTATTTTTCACTCTGAAGACAATTAACAAGTGCTAGCCTCTCATCGTCTGTGAGCTGCGCTCCTGGAGGCATTGACTTATCCACTAAAATCTTGAATCTAATTTCACTGCTGGAGAACTCCTCGCCCAAAAATCCGCGTACAGTGCCGTTGTGGCATTGGATACATTCCATCGCTCCCGCTACGTGATTCAGGTTGATTTTACTTTTGTCGTCAGATGCTTTGAACTGTACTCTATAGTAAGGATCTAAACTGCCAAAATACGTATCCGAAATTTGTGTCCCACACTCTTTTAGAAAAGGCTCTTTTCGAGTCTCAGAGTTTGGCGGCGCCCACCCAAGTGGCTGCGAACTTTTTAACGGCCCACGGTTATATTCAGTTCCATTTGAATTTACTTTTCCCCAAGCTAAGTTTTCGACAGACATCATCTCATTAATTTCACGCACCGTCTTCTCATCTTCGGGCTTCATTCGTTTTTCTGTTCCGTGCGTGACCAAATAACCTCTTGGGCTAATCGATCGCAGCGGTGTCGAATGACAAGTAATGCAGCTTTGTGACTGGAGTCTATTATTCCAACGGTAGCCGCCGGACTCATCTTTGTTGATGAGTCTTAATTGTCCGATCGGAGGAGACTTGGTTTTATCGACCGTGATCACGGTCAGAGTCCCCTGTCCCTTCGATAAATCGACAGATGCCTCTGGATAAGGTTCATCTTTTGTTTCGGAAGCATGTGAATCTGGTTGCGGTTCAATTTGGAGATAGACATCTTTTTCTCTCCCGGGAACAGCTACCAAAACGAGGTTGGGCGGCCGATCAAAGCCACCTGTGCTCCTGGTTTTGTATGCGATTGCCTTCCAGCCTTTTTGCTTGGCAAGAGCGAGAATATTGGGTGGGAAAATGATATTTCCTTTATCGTCGACAAACTCTTTAGGCAGATCTTTTTCGGAAGTAAGAGTCAACGGCTCAACAGATGATCCATCTTCATCGAAACCGCCATACATTCCGCCGCGTTCCTGTATGCGATTACTTTTAATTGCGAGATACCGCGAAAGTTCATTCAAGCACTTTGGAACCCCGGCTGCAAAACAATTTTTTAAGGCATCGTTGACGATCCCGTAGTTCCCCAACTGAACTTGATCAGTGGCCTGTTGCCGCCAAAGACTCAGGGATTCACCCGCAGGGCTAGAGGGACAAGAAAGTGTTGCTGCAGGGTCGGCACGTAAATCCAAG
>JAYWEN010000470.1:0-4251 GCA_043779245.1 Elusimicrobiota bacterium
TTATCTCGAAAAGTTTTACCATCATATTTTCTTGAGCGATACGGAGCTCTTAGCGCTCCTCGAAGAATTAGGAATGACGGACCAGCTCGTCTGGCATCCAAGCTCAGTAGCCATTTACGCGCAAAAGAAAATCTGGCCCTTCACTAAAGGAACGGACCTGCTGCGCTTTAAACCCTTGGGAAGTCTTTATCAGCGCTTTTTCTTTGGCTGGAGTGCGCTGCAAATGCGCAAGCTCACCGATTGGCATAAACTTGATTCCGTTTCCGTCAAAGACCACTACAAGAATCTCGGTGCAGAACCGGGATACGAACAAGTCTGGCAGCCGCTTCTCCGTGCCAAATTTGGATCTGATGCCGATACGATTCCGACGGCTTTTCTGTGGGGACGCATTTATGCGCGGTTCAGGTCTCGGCGGCGCGGAAAAGAAATGCTCGGTTACCTGAAGGGTGGATTTCAGCATTTCGTTTTGCGACTGGCCGATCAAATCAAGCGCCAAGGCGGGAATCTTAAAGTCGGCGCGCCCATCGACAAGATTACCTTGGGCTCTCCTTGCACTGTACGGGCAGGGCAAGAGGAAACATCGTTTGATCGTCTGATCTACACGGGCAGCATGGACAAACTCGTGACGCTCATCCCAGATGAGCGCGATAAGTTTGCCGAACTTTCTACCGTTCGCTACATGGGCGCGATCTGTCTCATTTTAATTTTAAAGAAACGCTTAGGAGACGTGTATTGGCTCAATGTGACAGACCCCGGATTTCCCTTTGGCGGAATCATCGAACATACAAACCTGGTTGGAGCCGAACAATACGGAGGGGATCACGTGGTGTATGTGTTTAACTATTTGAAGTCGGGACATGACTATTTCACGTACAACGAAGACCAGCTTTTAAACCTGTTCGCGCCCGCGATCCAAAAAATCTATCCCCACTTCTCACTGGCCGACGTAAAGCAGCGATATCTCTTTAAAACCAACTATGCGACGCCTGTCTACGAACACGAGTACGGATCCAAACTGGCCGCCCTGAATCAACCACTAGGAAATTTGTCGTTTGCGACGATGGCTCAAGTCTATCCCTTCGATCGCAACATGAGCCATGGCATCGGTGTGGCGCAAGACGTCGCCGACCGCCTATAACTCTCCCTTCCTTAATCTTCGCAAAGTCGCTAAGTTGTTCAGATCAGCTTCAGCATCATCTTTCGGCGTTTCCAAGATCACGGCACAGTTCTGGACTCGTGTGTCTTTCAAGAGGGCTGCAAAAGGAACCTCCCCCAACTCTCCCAGACCGATATGCTCATGTAAATCGCGATGCGACCCCTGCTGCGCTTTGGAATCGTTGGCATGGATCACGAAGAGCCGATTGAGGCCTATCACCTCATCAATACGATCGAGCGTCCGGTCCACATCGGCCGCGGTCGAAAAAGCATGCCCAGCGCCCCAGACATGTGCCGTGTCCAAACAAAGACCCGTCCGATCTTGATTCTCTATCCCGTGGAGAATATCCCGCAGCTCCGACCATTCCCCACCTAGACGTCGCCCACCTCCAGCCATATTTTCAAAGAGGATACGTACCTTGGCCGGCCCCGCTAGTGCCTCGTTGAACGCTTCCGTGAGTCGCTTGATGCCTTCGGAGGGAGTACTTTCGTTCGAAAACGACCCCGGATGAACCACTAGGAAATCGGCTCCAAGCTTTTCGCATACCTTCAAGTCATCCTGCAAGGCGGCAATGCTGCGCTTATAGAAACGATCATTCATCGTGCATAGGTTTGGAAGATAGGGCGTGTGCACAACAAGAGGAAATAAACCGTATTCTTTTTGACGGGCTTGAAAGCGCTGAGCCTCTTCATCAGAAATACGCTCCTGACGCCACTTCCGAGGCGCGTGAGTGAAGATTTGTAGCGTTTCGCAGGCAAGATTTTGGGCTTCATCGAGAGCCATCAGCATCCCACTGCGAACCGAACAATGGATGCCTAGACGCATAATCTAAAGGGTATGAACAAGCCAGCTTTGGGCGTATCGCCGTTTGATAGCACCCAGAACCCGTTGACCTACCGCGCGTGATGACACCAAGCCAAACACACTCGAGCCTGACCCGGACATAAGACTCGCCGTAGAGCCTTCGCTGATTAAGAGTTCTTTCAGCTTGGAAATCTCGGGATGATCTGGAAAGACCAAGTCCTCAAAACGGTTGAATAAGTGGCCCGAAAGATTCTTGAGAGCGACTTTTTTTGGATCAGCGAAAGGAAGCCGCACACGCGCGTAAGCGTCCTTCGTGGCCACACCGAAATCAGGATAGACAAGCACGAGCCACGTCTTCGGGAGTGGCAGAAGTGGTGTTAGTTTTTCACCAATACCGGTAGCCCAGCAAAGTCCGCCTTTGAGAAAAAATGGTACATCGGCGCCGAGTTTTACGGCCAAACGGGCGAGTCGTGCAGCCGGCATCCGACGCTTCCACAATTTCAACAGCATCAAAAGGACTGTTGCCGCGTCGCTCGATCCGCCGCCTAGGCCTGCACCCATTGGAACAATTTTCTCAAGATGGATCCTAGCGCCTCGAGGTTCTCGCAGAGCCTCGCGCAAACGCATGGCCGCTCGCATCACAAGATTGCGTTCGTCAACGGGCAGCGAAGGATCCGAACAAGTCATCATTAATTCTTTCGCGTGAGATCCAGTCAGCCGATCGCCTAAGGAAATGGTTTGGAAGACCGTGGAGAGGGTGTGATAGCCATCGGCCCGTTTGCCCGTAATCTCGAGAAAAAGATTTATTTTCGCCGGCGCCTTAACGCGGATCACGGGAAGGCGTGGGGCTCGGCGGGCGGATTGAGAGACCATCCTGCGAATCGTATTTCGGCTTCCCATCCCGTTATGGCATTATGAACAAGCATTTTAGTGGGGAGCCAAAGGCCATCCACAAAATCATAAGCAACCACATCAATTTCATCTTTGCCACCGCTGGGGTTGGGACGAGAAAATCCAACGATCACTCCCTTTTTTGAATCGACGGAAGGTTTGAGTTGAGAGGTCAAACTTCCCGATAAAAATTGAGCTACGGATGTGAGCGCATCAAGTGCCATCTGGCTAAGGGCGAGATTGGTCTGCGCCGGCTCGACGTGCGTCGTGGTTCCGCGCAGCATAAAATGCATCGCGACCGCTTTTCGAGTCGGAGGAACGTCTAAGACGATGCGATCGGGCTGCTCATAATAAAGCTTTCCGCCAGAACTAATGCCTCGCTTGCCATAGTGCCCCTCGAATTCGACATCGCCGCGGAGACTTTTTGACTGCTTCAAGTTTCCCTCAAGAAACATCAAATATTTTTTCGCATCGGGCGATTTAAAGAAGCGCTCGGCCTCGGCTTGAAGCTTTTTGCGAATCACATCATTCAGGGGATCCAGAGATAGCGCTTTCGACCACGATTGAAGTGCAGCCTCTGGGTGATGATCAGCAAGGTTCGCATCGCCCAGGTGGTCAAAAATGAGCGGATCGGGAGAATGCTGCACCGCTTTTTCCAAAATGTTTCGAGATTCCTTTGCGTCTCCTTGCTTATAGCGCACCCATCCTAAACTGTCCAAATAGGCGCCGCTCTCGGGCTCCATGGCCACCGCTTGCCGCAGAAGTTTTTCAGCTTGGTCTAAATGCTGTCCGCGATCCGCCCACGAATATCCGAGATAGTTCATGGCGCCTGCATTTTTTGGATCCATCTTCAGAATAGTTTGAAACTGATTAACGGCTTCATCAAGATGTCCTGCGCGGTCTTCAGTGATCGCCAACTGAAATCGCATTTGAGGATCTTTCGGATAGAGCGACACTCCTTTTGACAGGGCCTCGCGTGCCTTCTCGACCTTGTTCAAATCCAAATAATTCATACCGAGGAACAAAAGAACATTTGAGTTGTTCGGATCCGACTCCCGAGCCTTCTCCAAATACCTCACAGCGTTTTCAACTTGGTGATCGAGCGTCATGTAATAGGCCGTCAGCGGCAGAAATTGGGGATCGAGACTTATCGTATAAGCCTTCTCCGCATAGGCAGCGGCTTCTTTCCAGGCCTTCTTTTCTTCCGCGACTCGCGCCAACCAGTAATAGATCGAAGGTTCTTTTGGCGACAGGGTTTGCGCACCCTGGAAAGCCTCTTTCGCCTCGTCCCATTGACCATGACGATAAAACAGATTGCCTAGGCGTAATTGAACAAGTGGGTTTGTTGGCTGGAGGGTCGCTGCCAGTTTAAATTGCGCGATCGCGGCTTGCGTACTCTT
>JAYWEN010000471.1:0-2099 GCA_043779245.1 Elusimicrobiota bacterium
TCGCCCGGATGGGACTTGTACGGATTTTCGGTGAAATTGTTCTGAAGAGTGGGGGTGGCAATCGAATCCATGCCCTGGTGGCAGGTTGTGCACCGATCAATTTGTCCCAAATCCGTCGCCATGATCTGTTTGATTTCGAGCGGGCGACTCGCAATCGCATGTTTTGTCTCTTCATTGGTCTCGGCTGCGGCCTGCATGTCTCGATAATGGCGCTGGTAGTTAGCCCAGCCCATCGGCAAGTAGGGGCCGACGAGATCTTTGGCAACAGCGGCCAAAAAGATCACGAGGAGCGCTACATTACCCCAGATGAAGAGTTTTCGAAGCATGCGTTAGATGTTGAGCTGAAACTGCGGAAGAGAAAGAATGTACTTTACGTGGAAACCCAACCGGACACCCATCTTCATGAGCACGCCCAGCATCAGGAGCACGAGGCCCATCGTAATCACGTAACGGACTTTAGGTTGATTGGTCAGATGTCGACGCGGAACCAAAACACCCAAAATGTAAAACATATAGGAGAACACCATCAGCCAAAGCATCTGCTCCCAGGCGAGTTTTGCCGCGAGCTTCACGACACAGGCAAAGCCCAAAATGGCCAAGGCGCCATTGCGCAGTGACTTTTTCCATTCGAAATCGGGTTTTAATAGCAGCGGTAAAACCATTCCAACCGCAAAATAAATGACGACGGCGGCCAAGCCCCAGCCGAGAGGGAGACTCCACGTGCGCGGCGGGGGTGGCTTGTGAATCAGCCAGCTTTCCCAGGGCATGTAAATGTCCCAGTTCGGTCCGCGCAGAACCGTTCCCACAAAGATCAAGAAAAACCACATGCCTACGCCAAAAAGGAAATAGGTCATTGCGAGCGGCCGTTCCTTGAAGCCGTATTTTCCGACTCCCTTGGTTTTATCGGGATCAATATAAGGAATCGCCATAAGACCCACCATAATCATGGTCGGGAGAACGACACCGGCGATCCAGGGGTCAAAATAAACAAGCAGCTCCTGAAGGCCTAAGAAATACCAGGGTGCTTTGGAGGGGTTTGGCGTCACGGTCGGATTCGCCATTTCTTCCAAAGGCGCTTTCTGCAGCAACGACCACACGGAAATAAATATGAGGCACCCCAAGGCGGCGATGTACTCCCGAACAATGAGATGCGGCCAGGTATCAACTTTGTCATGCGGAAGCTGTTCGGGCGGAATCACGGGGCCAGAGAAGTTATCTTTGCGTACTCGCCAGAAATGCAGGATCATGAGAGCCCCAGCGATCAGAGGGACAAACACGCAGTGTAGAACGTAAAAACGAAGAAGCGTGTTGGCACCGACCGCGGTGCCGCCTAGGAGGACGAAACGCACGTCATTCGAACGGCTCAACATGGCAAAAGGGCCTTCGGCCCCCAGCATTGGCGAGGCTGACGCCATGTTCGTCCCCACCGTGACCGCCCATAGTGCGAGTTGATCCCAAGGAAGTAGATATCCTGTAAACGAGAGGAACAACGTCACGACCAGAAGGATCACGCCCACAACCCAATTGAATTCGCGGGGTGTTTTGTAGGAAGCGGTTAAGAATACTCGGACCATGTGCAAAATGACGATAAGGACCATGGCATGGGCGGACCACCGGTGCATCGCGCGCAAGAAACTTCCGAGACTTACGGCATACTCCAAATCTTTCATGTCGCGGTAGGCCAAGTCGACGGACGGACGGTAATAGAACATGAGAAGGACGCCCGTGACGGTCAAAATTAAAAAGAGAAAGAACGAGAGTCCGCCGAGGCCAAAGGTGTAGGTCCACTTGAGTCCATGCTTGCGAACCCGTGAAGGCTGTAAATGCAACCAAACATTTCCAAGGATATGCTGGGCTCGGTCGCGTGGGGTGTCTTTCCATTCGCCACCGCGGAATATTGATCGCCAAATCTGGGAATTTATAATCGTTTTTTTGAGTTCTTCCCCTGTGGGCACCGTGGGCAGCTTGAAAGGAAGTTTCATGATTACGCGTTAGCGGGAGCGGCCGACGAACTGGTGGTGAGCTTTACATAAAATTGGGATTTTTCTCGTAAGACCGGGCGGCCCTCAAGGACGCTTTTGTCGACAAGCAATTCGCCC
>JAYWEN010000472.1:0-7470 GCA_043779245.1 Elusimicrobiota bacterium
ATATCCCTGGAAAGAGATTTCCTCCAACGTGAAGAAGCTCAATGTGGGGCTGATCATCTCGCATCACGATTATCAGGTCACTCCATCAGAAACGAAGCTGATCAAAATTGTCCGATCGGCGTTTGCGAAGAAAGCGGATGTCGTCAAAATCGCGACACGTATCCAGAAAGAATCCGACATCCGAACGCTTCTTTCGTTGAACGAACGCTTTGCCCCTAAAAAGTTGATGACGGTGATGGGGATGGGGCCGATGGGAACACTTTCTCGGCTCGTGGGGCCCTTGTTCCATACCTGTTTGTTATACGGCTATATAGGTACTCCCACCGCTAGGGGTCAGCTTCCCTATCGTGATCTACAAGATCGAATTCGCGCGCTCTATCCAAGGTACGATCAGGAATTGCAGATCAGACAAGCTAAACTAGTCACCAAGAGGGTCTAAAATGAAAAAAACAAATACGCATTGCCAAAATTTCCAAAAGCAGATGACCCGCATGAAAGTGGATGGCTACTGGGTGACGCACATCCCGGATCTCTTCTACCTCTCCGGCTACGGCGCAGAAGGTTGTTGGGGTCTCTTTGGTAAAAAGCAAGCGGTCCTCCTCGTCCCAATGCTGGCCGTTGATCAAGCCAAGGAGCTCGCCAAAGGCTTTGAGATTATCCAGCTCACCAAGATGTCGGCGCTCTCGGCCTTGATTGTTGAATACGCCAAAAAAGCCGGCTGGAAGACGATCGGCTACGATCCTTACCACACGCCCGAAGCCTACATCATGGCGCTGCGTAAAGCGTCCGGAACCAAAGTGAAATGGGTTCCGACCCCTGGAGCCACCACCCCTTTACGCATCAAGAAGGATAAAAAAGAGTTGGATGCCCTCCGCGGAGCAGGTCACGCGGTCGCGATGGGCTTTAAACACATCCAAAAGCTGGCCCGGCCTGGCATGCGGGAATGCGATTTGGCGGCCGAATTTGAATCCTATATACGCAAGCATGGCGCGACCAAAGCCTCGTTCGATTCGATCGTGGCCGCTGGCGAGAACGCCGCCTTCCCGCATTACATCACAGGAGAGCGTGTTTTGCGTAAAAATGACATGGTTTTATGCGATATCGGAGCCCTGGTAGATGGGTACTGCTCAGACTTGACCCGTACATTCTTTTTGGGTAGTATATCCCCGCTCGGCCACAAAGTTTATGACACGGTCGCCCGCGCGCAAAAGCTCGCCATCCAAGCTGTAAAACCAGGTGTAAAGGCCGCCCAGATTGACCGAATTGCCCGAGATGAAATTGATCGGGCCGGGTATGGGCGGCGTTTCATTCATAGCACTGGGCATGGAGTGGGAGTTGAGATTCATGAAGCGCCTTGGGTGGGCGGAGCCAGCCAGGACGTTCTGGAAGAAGGCATGATTATCACGGTTGAGCCGGGCATTTATCTTCAAGGCTGGGGTGGCGTTCGCATCGAGGACACCATGCTCGTCACGAAGAACGGCTACGAAATTTTAACCAAGTAGAGGTGTAGGGGCGCACCGCAGTGCGCCCTTATAAAATCAAATGATCGAACCAGTAGATTTCAAAAACGGATTAATCATCGAGTACGAAGGCACGCCCTATAAGATTTTATGGTTTCAAAACCATAAAACGGCCATGTCTCACGCCATCATGCGCGTGAAGTTTCAGAACCTCTATACGGGCTCGATCTTAGAGCGGACTTTCAAGCAAGCTGATCGCTTCAAAGAAGTGATCCCTACGAAGCGCAAGAACCAATTCTTGTACGCCGACAACGACGGCTATCACTTCATGGATTTACAATCCTACGAGCAGACCTCTTTCGCGAAGGAAAAATTGGGAGATATGACCAATTACTTAACCGAAAATCTCGAAGTAGAAGCAATGTTTCTCGATGATAAGTTTCTGAATATTTCTCTGCCCTCATCCGTTGATCTCACCGTCACGGAAACGGTTCCCGGCATCAAAGGGGACTCGGTCTCCAATATGGTCAAGCCGGCGACGCTTGAAACGGGATATCAAGTCAACGTTCCTCTCTTCGTGAAGGAAGGGGACAAAGTTAAAATAGATACACGTTCAGGAGAGTATCTGTCGCGTATTTAAATCATGCCCAATAAACGACTCGAAGAACTTTTGGCGTTTGCTGAATCTACGGATCTCCAAGAAGTCGTGTGGGAGAAAAAAGGGGCCCTCATTAGCTTCCGGAGATCCGCTATTTCCGAACAACCCAAAATGACCTTGGTGGCTCCCCCGGCGAGTGCGCTCGGTGAAGCCCCTAAACCCCTCGAACCCATGGTGATCAAGTCAACGATGGTCGGTACCTTCTACAGAGCCGACGCTCCCACGCGTCCTCCGATGGTTGTGGAAGGAACCGTCGTCACCTCCGGCCAACCCGTAGGCGCGATCGAAGCCATGAAAATCATGAAAGACGTAGTCGCACCCTCTGCTTGCCGGATCGTCAAAGCGCTCGTCGCTAACGGTCATCCTGTGGAATATGGTCAGCCGCTCTTTGAAGTAGAGTCCCAGCCCGAAGCATCAAATGTTTAAAAAAATTCTGATCGCCAATCGCGGCGAGATTGCTGTTCGCGTCATCCGCGCTTGTCGCGAGATGGGTATCAAAACCGTCGCCGTGCATTCGGAACCCGATCGCGAGAGCATGCACGTTAAGCTGGCTGACGAATCCGTTTGTATTGGTCCTGGTCCCGCGTCGGAAAGCTACCTCAATATCCCCAATATCATCTCCGCCGCCGAAATCTCCGGCGCGGACGCGATTCATCCGGGCTACGGATTTCTCTCGGAGAATACGTACTTCGCCGATGTCTGCGAATCCTGCCACATTCATTTCATCGGACCGTCCAAAGAAGCGATCGAACGTATGGGCAACAAAGCGGCGGCGCGCGAAACCATGCGCAAAGCCGGCGTTCCTATCGTCCCTGGATCCGATGGTCCCATCTCCATGGATGATCCTGGATTGGCTAAGCTTGCCAAGAAAATCGGTTATCCCGTGATCGTCAAAGCGGTCGCCGGCGGTGGCGGACGCGGCATGCGTATCGTCACCCAAGAGTCCGAGCTTCTCCCTTCGATCGATGTTGCGCAGACCGAAGCCAAAAAAGCCTTCGGCAACGGCGACGTCTACATTGAAAAATATATCGAGAAGCCACGGCATATTGAATTTCAAATCGTTGCCGACAACAAAGGCCGAGTCGTCTATCTGCCAGAACGCGAATGCTCGATCCAGCGCCGCCATCAGAAGCTGATTGAAGAAAGTCCGTCACCCTTCGTGACCTCCTCTTTACGCCGGAAGATGGGCAAAGCCGCGCGCCGCGCCGCCGAAGCCGTCGATTACGTCACGGTCGGCACCGTCGAATTTCTCGTCGACATCAAAGGCGATTTCTATTTCTTAGAAATGAATACTCGCATCCAAGTCGAACACACGGTCACGGAAATGGTGACGGGACTTGATCTGGTGAAAGAGCAAATTCGTTTAGCGGCTGGCGAGCGCATTACGTACGACCGCGATGACTACCCCGCACGCGGCCATGCCATCGAATGCCGCATCAATGCCGAAGATCCCGATCATGATTTCAGGCCTTCCCCTGGCACGATCAAGGAGTTGATCCTTCCAGGACCTCCGGGCGTTCGCGTCGATACGCATTTGTATGCGGGCTACACGATCCCAACCTATTACGATTCTCTTTTAGCGAAACTCATCGTCATTGGGGATACTCGCGCCGAAGCGATCACACGCATGCAGCGCGCGCTCAAAGAATTTAAGATCGAAGGCGTTAAAACAACGATTCCACTCTTCCATAAAATCATGGAGCATGAAGTCTTCCGAAAAGGCGAAGCCTACACGGACTTCGTCGGAAAATACATGTTTCCTCCTGCCAACGGATCGAAATGACCTTGTCTATTGCCCAACATTTAAAGAACTCCGCCGATGTGAAAACGCGCTCGGCTCAAAACACGGCGGACGCCGATCGCTTATCTGTTGAGCTCATCAAAGCGTTGAAAGCGGGGAAGAAGCTGGTTGTGTTTGGGAATGGCGGTTCCGCGGCAGATGCTCAGCATTTTGCAGCTGAACTGGTGGGACGTTTTGAATCCACACGCCAAGCGCTTGGCGCGCTGGCTCTCACAACCGATACCTCCGCCATCACGGCAATCGCCAACGATTTTAGCTACGACGAAGTCTTTTCCCGTCAGGTGGAAGCGCTTGTTCAAGCCGGCGATGTCGTTGTTGGAATTTCCACCAGCGGAAACTCTAACAGTGTTTTAAAAGGTCTTGAAGCCGCCAAAAAGCTCAAGGCCTGGACCGCGGCTTTCTCCGGGTTGACCGGGGGGAAACTCAAAGGCGCGGTCGATTGCTGCATTACGGTCCCTTCCGAGAGGACTGCCCACATTCAAGAGTGCCACATCGCGCTCATTCACGCGATTTGCGCTAGCGTGGATGCGGCATTCATTACTGCTCGCGTTTAAAACGCGACCCTCTTTCCATGAAACGCACAAAACTCCTTACCAGATCTCTATTGGCATCCCATTTGGCTCGCGAACAAAAGCGGGGCAAGACCGTTGTGTTCACAAATGGTGTCTACGATTTGATTCACGCCGGGCATGTGACGTTACTCCAAAAAGCCAAGAAGCTCGGAGACATTTTGGTTCTCGGATTAAACAGCGACAGCTCGGTGCGTCGTCTCAAAGGTCCGAAGCGCCCGATTGCCGGGGAAAAAGACAGAGCGCTTGTTCTCGGGGCGCTTGAAGCCATCGACTTCATTTCGATCTTTGGCGAGGACACGCCATATGAACTGATCAAAGCGCTCAAACCGGACATTCTCGTGAAGGGTGGCGATTATTCGACAGGAGAGATTGTTGGGCGTGATCTCGTGAAGAAAGTGGTTCGCATTCCGCTCGTCAAAGGGCGGTCGAGCTCGAATACCATCGCCAAGATTTTGAAAGCCTATGGTAATACGTAAACCCTCACCCCCAACCCCTCTCCCTCAACAGGGAGAGGGTGGTCGAAGACCGGGTGAGGGCGCCCAGAGTGTGTGGCGTTTACTCGACGCCAACGCCAACCGAGCACGCGAAGGGTTGCGAATTGTCGAAGACACAGCCCGATTCATTTTAGATAAGCCCGAGGCGGCCAAAGCGCTCCGCGGAATGCGCCATCAGTTGGACGAACTCGTCCGCTCGCATTACAAAAAACTTTTAGCCGCACGCTCGGTCGAAACCGACTCAGGACGCTCGAACCCCGCCAAGCCCTACAAAGGCGGAATCCCGGCACTCTTGGCCGCCAACTTCAAACGCTGCGAAGAAGCGCTTCGCGTGCTCGAAGAGTACGGCCGTGTCATGTCGTCCAAGGCCGTGAAAGGCGCACAGGCGTTACGATTTGAAATTTACAAATGGGAAAAGAAATTACTGTAGGGGCAGGCCACTGTGCATGCCCGAAATTGGGATTCCGATGAAATGGAATGAATTAAGATTTTTTGTGTCTAGGACAAGGCAATGAGATTCGGGACATCGATTCACATGATGGGCCGGATTGTCATTGAAATCTTCGTGGATTATTTGCCGCAATTTGTTGTTCTATTCTTATTGTTTTCTCTCCTTTTGATAGGGCTTAACCGTCGTCGGGCCAGAGAGCAATTATCGAAAACAATCCTATGCTGCGCAGTAATCGCTTTGACTCTTTCTGGAGCTATCGTATTTTTGTTGGGCACTCACATCATTGGCGGGAATTGGTTAGATCAGAATTTTTCGCCTGGTTCAATGAATAAGTATATGTCGTTTTTTTATAAACATAAAAATAATAGTGGAGTCACAAACGGTGCTGAGCTTCCCCTTACTTCAATTAGTGTAAGCACGTACTCTGAGACAGAAAACAACATTGCCTTAAAATCATTTTATCTTGCAATGCCGGAAACACCTGCCTCAAAGTGGTCTGAGCCAGGCGACGCAAAGTGGTGCGAAAAGGCAATTGTCATCAAGCCAGAGGTGTTATCAAATTCGTCTGTCATGAGCAGCTCGGACACTCTTGCGACTTTGGCTTTATTTCAAGCCTCTCGTTTTCAGATGAGCCGTTATCCGGAGATGGTATCGAATGCTGATCTCAAGTTGGAGCGTAATTCGAGAAATAACCGAACTTGGAATATCCCTGCAATTGATTGGGAAGCGATGACGAAGGCATGCATTCCAGAGTACACAGAATATTTAACTGACGAAGTAGCAGAAAGTATTCATAGCGGTGAAAGAGGGTATCGCGAATATGCTTATAAATTGCCTCTCAATGACTTATTCCCAAAGCAGTACTTTTACATGGTTTCCGCGGAAGGCTTGCAGAAAGCGTCGCCTGATCATTTTCTGGGAACTGTAAATTTGTCGCCCGGATCAAAAAGTCTGCATTACGAATGGGACATCCAAAACTACGGACAGGTGTGTCTTTCGGATACAGTTTCGGGTGACGGGTTTGTGTTGTATTCGATTGCTGACCTCAATCCCAAAACTGAGGACTTTAATGTATCTGGCATCGAATCATTAAAAACTGCAATTAAAAGCTTTAAAATCATTTTGCCATCCCTGAATCAGGAATATCTTTTTGTGCAAAGGCCTCCAGATACGGAATGTAAAGAAGGTTGTTGTGAGATTCGATATCGGTTGTACGAGTTGGACACCAAGACTAATAGGCCATCGGAAAAACCCATCGCAGCTTTTGATGGGCGATGCGATCTGTAAAAGTAAATTATGAATCCTAATCAATCCGTCATCGATCGATTTAATAAAGCAACCCTTTATGTCATCACCTGCCCGCCAAAGGAAGGGGCGGCTGGTTACGAGGCGATGGTTCGTGCGGCTTGTGAAGGCGGAGCTCAGATTCTTCAATTTCGTGACAAACTCATCACGGGACGCGAGCGCTATACCGTCGCGGCCAAGCTCAAACGAATTTGCCAAAAGTACGGCACCCTGTTCATCATCAACGACGCGATCGAAGTCGCGCTAGGCGTCGAAGCGGACGGAGTTCATCTTGGACAAGATGATCTTGGCGTCGCCGAAGCCAAAAAACTTATGCATCCGATGGGGATCAAGAATTTTCTGGTCGGTTGTTCGACACACAGTCTTGAGCAAGCCATCGAAGCCAAGCGTCAAGGCGCCGACTACATCGGCATCGGCCCTGTGTTCGCCACGCCGACGAAACCAGACTATCAGGCGGTCGGTCTCGATCTCGTTCGCGCCGTCACAAGCCAAGTCGATACGCCGCATGTGGCGATCGGCGGAATAAATGCCACGAATGTCGGGCAGGTGTTAGCGGCTGGATCTAAACGAGTGGCTGTTGTTCGAGCGGTTTGTGGGGCCGACGATATAATCGTCGCGACTAAGCAATTGAAACGTATTGTCGAACAAAAGCTGACAGAATCAAAATAGGGGAGGAGCTCTATGAAAAATCATAAGTCGTTAATGGGAAAAATTCTAAAGATGCCTATG
>JAYWEN010000473.1:0-7331 GCA_043779245.1 Elusimicrobiota bacterium
CGACTTTATCCCCCTTCGCCGCTGTGCGAGGAGAAGCTTCTTTCCACTTCTCTCCAAAGGCCAACCATCCAAACCAATGATCCTTGGACAAACCCTGGACGACCAGCTCACGAAATTCTTTGAGCAATAAAGACTCATTTGGATGGCGTTCCATTAACGTATAGGTCGACATTCCATCTGAAGGGTCATTCACATGCCCCTCGTGCAATGCTTCATGCCACGCGGCCCATCCGATGGTCAGCGCTAACTCCTCAGGAAGAACACCCAACGCGAGGAGATCCCGGGCCATATTCCCAGTCGCCGCCCATGTGAGACTCGCCATCGAACTTTCAATAAGCTCGACTCCAGGCGCCAGTGTCTCCAAGGTGCGATTAATGGCATGACTAAATTCCTTGGTATCTTCAGGTTTCTTCACCTGGACAAATTGATTGGTCTCAACGCGTATCAAGCCAGCCGCCGAGGGACCGTTCGGGATTACCACTTGAGCGAGATCATTCATCGTTTTGCCATTCCCAAAAGTCAGTGAGTTACGAATGGCCATCCTCTCGGCTTCGTTCTGGGCATTCTTTAGAGCGTTAACAGCCACTCGAATCTTTTTGAGATCAATATCCTCCATGTTGAGATTACTCATGGAAATCGACACCATGAAACTCATCACTTGCTGAGCCATTTTATTAATCTTGAAATATTGGTCTACGCCCGCTTTCCCCTTCGCTTCAAATGGCGGAACCATAAGAACTGATTGCAGAAGGTCCAGCATCTCAACCAACTGACTCCACTTTTCCGGGGTCAGATCAGAACTTGCCGCATAAATTTTTTGCGCATACTCATCCCTGAGGGCGATCTTATCGTCGTCCGACTCAAGGGCACCCAGCTTTGTACGGAATTCCCTGTAGAGATTTTGCGCTTCCTGCGTCAAACACGCTTTCACAGCAAAACTATCCCAACCAAAGAATTGAGGATTAAAGTCTTTGAACCAGATCGCTTCAATCGTCTTGCGGCTCACGCGATACGTCTCACCCGTGGATTTATGCAAGTCATGCGTGGCCCCGAACTGACTCTTTTCAACGAAACTCACAACACCTTGGACTTCAGAGAGCATTCCGCCATCCTGTGTATCGATACGGAACGCAGGAACTTTCGTCTCAGAACCATCCGCAGCCACGATTTTTAAAGAAATCGCTGATAAGGGCTTTTGAATCCCCTCTTCGAACAAATGCAGGATATCGATTATTAAATCTCTCTGCTCTTTCGGATCCGTGACTTGATTCGCTTTTTCTAATTCCTCGCGTAAATGAACCCAAATTCCTCTTACACTGTCTAGATGGCTTGCAAAAGAGAACTGCCTCCCATCCGTAAAAACAATTGACTGTCCATCGTGGTTGATTTGCTTAATCGTCATGAGTCCGTTTCCAAAATCAACCTTTACATGAGGATCCTTATTAAAAGCCACCGACAACGCTTCAAATCCAGGCGCCACAAAATTCACCGTTTGAGGATATACAGCAATGGCCACGGCGTTCTTTCCTCGCACGACCTGCTTGGAAACCGATTCATACATGGACGGGTCGTAGTATTCGGCATTCGAAAGGATAATCACCCCGCCTTTTTGAATCGATTCTTGGATAGACGACATGCTCCCCAGAAGTTCCTTAAACGAATCTCCATGCCCTGCTAACTCCGAAGTCATCGGCTTCACAGCGCCATTCTCATCAATTTGATGTGCCGTATCTTGGACGAGTTGGCGTTCTGCCCCTACCATTTCGGCGCCCGCCACGAGTGAAGAGGCCCCTGCCAAATAGATTCCCGGAGGCATCAGCAACGACAGAAGATGCAGCATGGAAACTTGATAGAGACCGTAAGCAGTCTGAACGACTTCGGCCATTCCGGCAAAGCCATGCTTTTGAAGAAGCTCGCGCAATCGATCCGCCGACGCTTTCGGCATCCAAAAGAAATACCCTGTGACTTTATTGGCAAAAACCGTGTCACGAATTCGAGTCGCATTTCCCCCATACATGAGGAATGGAACGACAAATCGCGCAAAGATTCCCGGCTTTGAGTCATTTTGTAAATCGTGAATATGCGGCGCATTAGCGGTCGGGACCAGATTGCCTTGATTGATGGCATCCGCGCGTTCGACGCGCCCGTTCTTTCCTAGGATAAAGACTTCCCCTTTCGGAATTACAGCTTCGGCCACAACACTCTTTAGCTCTTTTACCAAATCGACTGTGATGAAGTTGAAACCGAGCTGACGTTTCTCACCCAAAATTCGGAGCAAATACAATTGCTCAACTGATAATCCATAAAGCGACTCGACTTTCTTGTCTTGGATGGCACCGATCAAAAAGTTAATTTGCTGTCTCGCATGATCGTACAGTTGCTCATGTCCGGCGCCAGCCCCTGAAATCAAAATGTACGCATCCAAGAAATTGGACAAGTTATCGGCTGATAAATGGTTTTCACGAAACAACACAAACAAATTGATTTTCGAAAGTACTGTTTGAGCGTTCGATACTTGCGTCTTTTCATAGCTGCTCGTCGTAAAACCAGCTTTTTCAACGACTATTTCTGCCCCATCGGGTAACACTTTCACAATATTTTCAATCGCAATGTCATGACCCATCAACTGTTGGATCGACGGATTGCCCAACAACAACGGCCCGGACAAGAGTTCTTCCCAAGGCAATTGGGCAAGCGCTTCGGAACTTGAGGCATCAGAGGCAGGATACTTAGAAGACGGGAAGCGGACCCATCGACTCCCGATTCGAATATAGACATGATCAAACATCCAGAATATTTCCCCAAATACGGAATGTTCCCCCCGAATTAATGAGAACTGTTGACTGTGTGGTTTCCATTGATTCCCGGGATCAGAGAAGACCTCGGTCACTTGAACATGAAATTCGTTTATATCGCCACTTATCAATCTAACCGCTGGCACTTTAGCCGAAGAAAGTGGCGTTGCAACAAAAGCTGAAGCAGCGCTTAACGTTTGGGTCGCAAAAAGTGTTTCGACGCTAGAAGAGGTGCCAATACGAAAGGTGGATGACTGAGAATTAACGAGAATGAATGAATAGGCGGGATCAACAAGGGTGCTGATCGACAGAAACAAAGCAAAACTGCGACTCATAAGACTTTTCATATCTGCCCTATTTTAAGGCATGTTTAGAAGCGCTGCCATAGAGCAATGGGGCTAAGAAGGGGCAAACGAAAGACCTATAGAATGTTGGGACTACTTAAGAGGTAGTATGGTCGTGTCAAATATAGAGGTGTAAATTCCGGAGCATGGGTGATCCGGAATTAAGCGGCTAAAGCCTCCTGATGTGTTAGTACGCCGCGGGATTTCCAGACGCGGCGCTTCCAGCGTTTTTCCTGAGCTTCTGAAACTGCCCAAACAAGTTTTAAGACTTCCAGTTCTGACTGCATCGCGCCAGCCGGGCGAAGTCTACGCCGAAGCTCTCGATTGAATCGTTCGATCAAGTTGCTGGATCGCAAAAGCGTCCATAAAGGTTCTGGCTCTTGAAAGAATTTCAAATGATCGTCGAAGCGACGCGCGACGATCTCGACGGCTTTGGGGTAACGGGATTGCCAATGCCCTTGAAATGTTCCGAGAGCATGGAAAGCGTCTTCGCGAGACTTGGCCCAGAAAATCCCGTGAAGCTCAGTCAGAACGGCCTTCCAGTTCGGCGCGGCCACGCGAGCTTTGACATTGCGCAACAGATGCACGATGCAGAGCTGATGAGGCACGCCAAGCAAATGACTAACGGCGGCTTCGATGCCTTTGTGTTCATCCGAGATCACCAGTCGTAATGCGGATCGCTCAAGACCCCGTGCGAGCAGATCGTTGACCAGGGCTTCCCAGCTGTCTTGGTTTTCGCGGTCACCGAGCAAGAAACCAAGAACATGACGACGGTCTTCGTGGTCAACACCCACAGCGACCAAGAGCGCTTGTTTACGGGTAAACCCCGGCCGGCGCACCGGCAAGTAAAGCGCATCCAGAAACAAGTACCGGATTCACTGCGGAATGCGGCGGTTTTCCCAATCGCGCAAAGTCGGCTCCAGAGCATTGGTCAGCGTTGAGACTGTTGAATGCGAGATTTTCGCTCCTGTGGCTGAACGTAATTCTTCAGCGACGGCTCGTGTCGAGGTCCCGCGCAGCCAGAAGCGTGTCGCCAAGACCGCGCAAAGATTTGTTCCCGCCGCAGGCAAGGCCGAGAGCAACGGCAGGGGAAGTGTCCCTTTACGCACGACCGGAGGCCGCAGAAACAGACGACCCCAGAAGCCCGGCACGCTCACAGATTTGAATCCGTTTCGCTGGACACCGGGGATTGAACGCTCGTAAGGCGAGCGGCCAATCGCCAGCTGCTCGTTTAAGGTCGCCGCAATGATGCTTGAGACTTCTTGAGCCACGATCGCGTTCAAGGTTCCGGGCTTCAAAGCCGTGCGGACACGTTTTCGTAGGTGACGATGGGCCGATCTTTCGATAAGTTCATTAACAGTAAGCATGGGTGCTTCCTCCGTTTTAGTTTGGTTTAGCGATCTGACTAATTTCGGATAACATCCATGCTTCTTTGCTTCAACGGCTCTTTATGAATTTACACCCAGCAAGCTCTTACTTAAGCGGCTGTTTCGAAGAGGACGTCCAAATCGGACCGATACATGCGGTTTCCGATATCAACGCGATAGGGCAAGGTATACACCCACAACTGAACCAAGAACGCTTTTGTTCATATGGATCATTTAAGATTGGCTGGACGATTTTCACATGAAGCAATCAGCCATAGACATTTCACTCAAAACCTGCACGAATTTGGGGACTAGGCAGCTTCGGAGAGAGCCGTCGTTCTTTCCATTGGATGTCCCAATAATATTAGGGTTAAATCGGCTTGATAGAGATCAGGTTCAGGCCCCGGCAATCTCATACGAGCCACTTGCTTAAGTTGATCGATAAATTTTTCACGATCCAAAATTTCTATAAAACCTAATCTAGATCGTATGGCACGGAGCGCTGGATAGAGGCGATATCTCGTTTCACCCACCACTAATTTCTGAATGCTTCCAACAGCGGCAATGTATTTATGAAGATCCGCTTCTGTTGCGATTTGCTCCTTAAGAATACCTAAGGCCAAAAAGACGGCACCTGAGTAGGGGCCGAATTTCTTGGTCACTCGAATAAACGGAGTCACCCCGAATTGATCCACTAACGTACGTATTGGCCTCAAGTTTGGAACCCCACGGGGATACCCTCTGTTAATACTTGAATCAACAGATCTCAAAGATATGAAAGCAAACGGCAGGCGGCCGAACCGTTTAACTGCTTCTTTGAGCCATGGGTCTTCTGCTTCCACAAGCGTCACAAGCCACCAGTGGTAAATCATAAAACCCACAAAAGTACCAACGACTATAAATACCAAACCAAAAAAATGCTGTAGCGCAGGCAAATATTCTTCTGGAATGCGCTGGTAAAACGTTACGAAAACAGTTTGATGTCGGTATAGATAAAAAGTGCCTATCGATACAACTGCTAGTCTAATTAGGTTGCCAATTTGCCGGGGTCGCAATAACGATCGTTTTTTTGCGGCCTCAACAGCCCCAGCCACTTTGAGACGAGTATCTATTAAAGGAATTCGCGCTTCAAGGGACGGAGCGTTTATCGCTTTATCGCAAAAGTTTGTCGCGCGTGAGAAATGTTTTTTACTTTTAGTCTGCTGAGAATTTGGACACAGGTTTAGAGACGAGAAACTCATTAAAAATGTGAGGGCTAAAGGGGGCAAGGCGTCCAGATAGCGATTCATCAACTTATTGTGGCTTTTCTTTGAGATCGAGTTCAACGGGTCTCTGAGTCCAAAATTCTCGGTCAAAAGACCTACTCAATAGATGGGTCTCAAGCGGCACGATTTTGGGGATTTCTTGTCATCGCTCGAGCAGGTCTTGCCTTCGTGTTCATGATTTGTATTGCGAGCCATCCTAACGTCGAAATTCCTGATACCACTCCTAAAACGGGATGAATGAGGGATAGAACAGGACTCGATAGAAGCATTGCTTTCGACCCTTTGGAATCCGGACGAACAGTCTTCAGCTTGTTTTTGCCGCTTTGAGAACTGGCTTCGTCTTCTTGCGCAATGAGGACGCCCGGCTCAAAGGGATCCCGTCTCCAGAATTCGGTTTTCGCGTGGCGCATAGCAAAGGACACATAGGCAGTTAACGCCACAAGACCAATCAATTCCAGACCGAATACGCTAAAGAGTTTATCCACGCTCCCGGGAGTGGTCACCACATAATATATACCACTCGCGACGAGGACTGCTCGCCCCCACCAATAGTGAAGAAGCTTCGAAACCCCTCTCGTCGCTAGCACGATAGGTATTGCAACATAACCAGCAACTACAGCGAGGAGCCCCAAAAGGGCAAACCAAATCATAGGAGCCTGTTGCCAACCATAAATAACAGCCGCAGTGGTGTAAGCAATACTGGCGAGATAACCCCAGAGGCGCGCATGGCCGTAGACAGCCTTGGCATCCCGGGGGTGTCCCCACAACACTTCCGAGGAGGCCATCACGATCGTGTAAAAAATCCAAGCCTTAATGACCAAGCTGCCTGCTGCATTAAGTTCTGGTTTAAAGTGATTTGTAACGTCCCACACGGGCCCTATGGCAGCCAAGAGACCCACAGCGATAAAACTGCAAAGGACGGCAACAAAACTATGGGGCCACTGAGGTATTGCCCTTAATCCAGACATAGTTCGTTCGTAAGCTTTGTCGACCCTTCCATCAGGAGGCCGAACAATGGAAATAAATTTCTGTCTCCACTGATTAATATCCTCGATGTTCTTGTCTGACTTTTTTGCTGCGACACGAGTCACAGACTGGGAATACCCCAGTCTCGCCCACTCCCGGACCGTATCGCGTGCAAATTCTTGTGCTGCATGCCTTTCTTTTTCAATCGGCAAATGGTCGTACTTCGGAACATCGGGACCCAGTTGGGCGAGTCGATACATGGTCTTGAGATCACTTGAAGCCAAAGACCATAAGTCATCGATCAATCCTTGGTTCAACCACGCTGGATCCTGATCGATGGCACGAACAGCAACACGGCGCTGCACTTCAGGATCATCCCAAGGCACGCTTGCAAGCGCAGCGTTGACTTCTGGAGAGTGAAGTTTAAACCATGCATTTGAAATCAAAGTGCGCGTCAGAGAAACGCGGCCAAGTGGCAGCCGGTTTTGAATACGTTCAAAAAGGGAAGGCCGCCGATCAAGCATCTGAAAAAACAAGGCCTTCCCAAGTCGCGCATCGACTTTGGCATCAAACTCGAACAGTTGCGAATCCAAA
>JAYWEN010000474.1:0-3189 GCA_043779245.1 Elusimicrobiota bacterium
TTCGCTTTTTACGATCACTAACCGTTTTAAAGAGATATCCCAAGATGGGAATCGACATTAAGAAGGGAATTCCCGTGACGGTCTTGTTGATATCCTCTGTGATCAAACCGCCGATTGCAATGGTTTCCCCGTCTCTCAGAAGCACGGTGGTTTCAGCGTTTCGGTTATTGACTGTGGGAGGGAGCACTGAACTTCCGGTTCCGACGGCGTTGCTGACCTCAGGCTTTACATGAAGTGTGATGCGACGATCAGCGTTGACGGTAGGCTTCACGGTGAGTTTCACGCCGGCGGAGATAAACTGCACAGCGCTTTGCGATACACCATTGGACACCGTCGTAACTGTGTAAGGAATCTGGTCAGCGACGCTGATGTTGGCCTCCTGGTTGTTTGTCGTAACAATATGGGGTGTCGATAAGATTTTGACCCGTCCCTGAGTCGCTAAGGCAGCGATCTGAGCAGACAGTAAATAAGTTCCTTGCTGGGTTAAAAATGAGAAGCCAGCCGTATTGATACTATTCAAACTGACGCCCGTTCCACCTTTTGCCGGAGCTAAAACCTGCACTCCTGTATTGTCGCTCGGACCTACTAGGCCGGAAAAACTTCCATTCGAGTTTTTGGAGGCGCCGAGATTGTACTTGTCTGACGGGCCTACGTTGCCCGCGTAGGACCAGCTAATGCCGGTCTGAGTTTGATTGTCTAAAGTAACTTCGACAATCTTAGATTCAATGTCGACCTGCTGAGGTTTCTTATCCAAAACAGGAATAAGATCTTCGACTTCTTTCAAGCCTTCCACTGTGTCTGTAATGATGAGCGAATTTGTTTTGGCATCTACGGTAGAAACGCCCTTGCGTCCAGCGGCCGAGCGAATCGCATCTACCGGTTTTTTGACGTCCGTGGCGTCAGCATAGTTGAGACGAAACACTCGTGTGAACGTCGCGGCTTGAGACTGTTCTGAATTCAATGTCGCCGATGTGACGACGCGAATAACTTTGGGTCCCATCGGCAATGCCACTAAGGTTTTCAACGTTAAGATCGTCTGAAACGCTTGATCAAACGGAACATGATCGAGGTGAACGGACACAGGTCCCGCGACATCGAGGCCGTAAATGATATTCAACCCAGATTTGAGCGCGAGTAAATGTAGAACGTCCCGAACGTCCGCATCTTGAAAATCCATCGTGAGCGGGGACTTTGGCAAAGTGATCCCCCCCATAATAACGCTAGACTGTTTGGCGGGAGCGTTAGCCGATTCACCGATGGAGGCCGCTGCCGAATTGGAAAGCGAGCCTGACCCCATGTCTTCCATCCCCGAGGTGTTGGCGCCACTTGCTGCAGGCGCCATCATTTCACTGACGGCTGTTTGCAAAGGCTGGCCGAGCAGGGAAAGCGCTATCATAATTCGGAATCCTGACGAGTAAATTGTTTTCATAAATCCTCCGTCCAACTATAGCGGCTGCTTGGTCTTCAGTTCTCTGACCGTCCGGTCAGCCCCGATAATAACCACACTGTCAGTCTTAATGACCCCCGCAATTTTTTTAACCATTCGGTTGCGACCGTCATACAGCCGGCCGCCTTTCAAGATATAGCTATTCAGACCGCTAATGAGGAGCGCCATGCGCCCGCGTGAATCCTGGACAATACCTTTTAACACGAGCGAGGCAATTTGTGGAGGTCTTTCTAAAGCATTCTGATCTCCTCTGAAATCTCCATTGAGAGGTACAAACGGATCTCGGTACCGGTCGCCGTAGTAAACGTAAAGCTTGTAGGCGGGCGTAGCAGGTGCGGTCGTTGCGAGGGCAGCTGGGGTCGCCTGAGCCAGCTGTACTCCGGTCTTGGGCACAGGAGCTTCCACCCCATAGAGTGTCGAGATTGTTGAAAGCGAAAAACCCAAGACGCTAAAAAATCGATTACGCTTATTCATGATATTTAAAGGCCACTAAAGTAAATGTGGCATTAACGGTTTTAGCCAAATCGTTCTTAGTCGAGGTGGCCGTCATGGCGAGGTTACGAGCCGCGAAAAGTCGATCGCCTTTTCCCATGGCCGTTAGAAAATGGCCAATCCCATGCATGGACGAGACGACGGATACGTCATAGGGAATCTCATCATAAAGCCCCTTGGCCACAGGCCGTGACGGTTTGAAGGAAGTGAGGGCAAGGCCATTTATTTCCGCCCGATGAGTGAAGACGCGCAAGAGTGAAGGCAATTCTCTTGTCTTCGGGAGTAATTTTTCGAGCTCAGCGACGTCGATCTGGAGTGATGCCATTTCAGCCTGCACGCGACTTAATTGTCCCGCACGTGTCTTGGCTGCGGCCAATTTCTGTGTAAGCTCTTGGACATTTTTTCGTTCTGTTGCGATGGATTTTCCGATAGGCGTATACACTAGGCTCCAGTAGGTATAAAACACCACGATGATCAATGCGACGCAGACCCCTGCGATAACTGCGTTATGATTTTTTATTGGCATCGGACGCCGTAGCCGCCTTTTTATAAGTTGTCGTAATGTGAAACGTCATCGTTTGTCCTGCCGCCGATTGAGTGACGCTGATGGCTCCTAAGTCCACTTCCGAAAAAATCTGCGATGTTTCAAGATTGGCAACGAGGTCGGCGATCGCATAATTATCCAGAGCGACCACATCCATATTCACCGTCATGGCGTTAGGAGTGGCTTGCCCCGTCGTGACGAGACTCGTAAGCCATAAATTCCCAGGCAATAGTTTCACGAAGTCATCCATGAATTGAGGGTAACGAAGGCGTTCGGTTTCCAACGTCTGAATCACACTTTTACGCTGCGTCAGTTGTATCTTCGCCGCTTCAAGGGCTTCGACTTGCGCGATAATGGGTTGATATCGGTCTAAATCACTTTTCAATGAAGTGGCCTCGGTTTGGAGGCGTCGGCGATTGGCGACCTGGTTTAAATGAATTGGAATCAGAATAAGAGCCGGGAGGATTACCGCCACCGACAATGGGATGGCTGGATTGATATGTGTCGGCGCCGAATCGAGCTCAGCAGGCAGGAGATTAATTCGAATCATCGAATGGAATCTCCTTCGCGACGGGTGGCGAGACCCACGGCAACTGCCATTTGCGGCAACAACATTTTTTGTTCCTCGGACAAGTCGGTAGGCGCGTTGTCTAGCAAAGCCAATGGATTAAAAATCTCCACAGGAATTTTCACTTCGTTCGAAAGA
>JAYWEN010000475.1:0-6339 GCA_043779245.1 Elusimicrobiota bacterium
AGACAATAAGGCCAATCAAGAAGTGGCCGTTTATCAGCTGCAAAAGCTCGGATATCGGGCCGAGGTAGTGTCATCGGGGCTAGCGGCCGTGAGGGCACATGCCGAGACGCCGTATGACGTCATTCTTATGGATTGTCAGATGCCTGAAATGGATGGCTACCAAGCGACAGCGGAAATTCGTCACCAGGAAGGAGGTGCCCGGCATACGCCCATTATTGCGATGACGGCCAATGCGCTTGAGGGGGACAGGGAAAAGTGTACAGCCGCAGGGATGGACGATTATCTGAGTAAACCCGTGAAAGTAAAAACCTTGGAAGAGGTCCTTGAAAAATGGGCACCTCGGAAAAAATCCGAATTCGCGGTCCTTAATATCGTCGCGCTTCGAGAAATGACTGATCATGATGAGAAAGGGATGTCCCGGTTGATGCAGATCTATCTCACCGAGACGCGAAGCGAGCTTAAGCGGTTGGAGGGCATGCTCGTGACGTCGGAGGTGTCTGAGGTGTACCGGATCGCGCACGGATGTGCCGGTGCGAGTGCCATTTACAGTGCGGAGGCTACGGCCGAAGTTCTAAAAAAAATCGAAAGTTCTGCAAAAAGTGGGGTTCTTGCTGGATGTGAAACCTTGATGAAACAGGCCTGGCAGGAGTTTGAGAAAGTCGAATTATTTTGGAAGGATTATCAGGCTCACTCGCACAACAAAGCAGCGTAACTGTCAGTCGACAGTATGTCGGAAAACTTCCTCAACCGTTGTCAAACCTTGATAGACGAGTTCAATCCCACTCTCACGCAACGTTTTTAACCCCTGAGAAATAGCTAACTTACGAATGTCCTCACTGCTTGCGTTCTCGTGAATCAGTCGGCGAAGCGAATCGTTTAAGACTAAGAGTTCGTAAATTCCTTTCCGTCCCCAATAGCCAGTTTTCTTGCATTGATCGCAGCCTTGAGGGCGGTAGAGCCGGATACTTTTTTCCGGTGAATGATGTGGAAATAAATTTTGCAAAGCGCGCAAGGGCGGTTCGTATCCTTCCTTACAATGGGGACACAACAATCGAAGAAGTCTCTGAGCCATCACCCCTGTGAGAGTTGAGGAAATCAAATAGGGTTCGACGCCGATGTCGCGTAACCGTCCGATCGCCGACGGGGCGTCGTTGGTGTGCAGGGTTGAAAGCACGAAGTGCCCGGTCATCGCGGCTTTCATCGATACCTCGGCGGTTTCCAAATCGCGAATTTCACCGACCATGATGACGTCGGGATCCTGACGAAGAGAGGCCCGCAGTCCTGCAGCAAAAGTGAGCCCAATCTTAGGATGCATTTGAACCTGCGTGATTCCCGACTCTTTCTTTTTGGCACTTAAGAGTTCGTATTCGACTGGATCTTCGAGTGTGATAATATTTTTGTGTGGAGACTTGAGGCGCTTGAGGACCGCATACAGGGTGGTCGACTTGCCGCTTCCCGTGGGGCCAGTGACTAAAAGCAGTCCCTGAGGCTTTTCGATCAGCATCTCAAACTGACTTTCCATCGCAGGATGCAAACCAAACGTGGAGAGATCCATCAGTCCGCCGGATTTGTCGAGCAGCCGAATGACGACTTTCTCGCCGTGTTTTCCTGGGAGGGTTGATACTCGGAGGTCGATCTCCTTTTTCTGAAGTGATGTCGTGATCTGACCATCTTGCGGCATGCGTTTTTCGGTGATGTCCATGCCTGCCATGACTTTAATTCGTGAGACAAGCGGTCCATGAATCGATCGAGGAAACTCGTGAATTGTGCAGAGCGTGCCGTCGATACGGAAGCGAACAAAAAACGCCTCGGCCTGAGGTTCGAGGTGAATGTCGCTTGCGCGGTGCTGCAGGGCCAGTTCAAATAATTTGTCGACAATTATTGGAATCGCGCCTTCCGAGTCGGTTTTTATCACAAGATCGGGATGAAGCACTGATTGTTCGGCGGTCTCGGCGAATTTCTGCAGAAGCTTTTGGATAGCCTCTGGCGTGCAGCCAAAGCTATCCACGTCAAATCCTGTAATTGACCGGATTTGGTCGAGCGCCTTGGTATTGGCAGGATCTGAGATCGCGACGCTTAGTCGTCCGCCTTGCTGGTCAAACGGGATGACCAAATAGCGATTCATAAAATCGGAGGGAAGAAGCTTCGTTAGTTCGGGCGCAATCGTGACTTGAGAGAAGTCCGGAGCGTGCCGAGGTGCGTCGCTCACGCCGAGCTCTTGCGCGGCGTGAGGTGTGTTTCCATCAGTTCTTTAAGCTTTTTAGGTTCCCAGGGTTTGGTGAGGAACTCGGTGACCCCGCTTTCGTACGCGCGAAGCTCGTCAATCTTTTCGCTGAGCGCTGTCAGCATGACGACCGGGATCGATTTCGTACGGCCGTCTTTTTTTAGTTCTCGGCACACCTGCCACCCATCCATCTTAGGCATCATGGCGTCGAGAAAGATGAGTTCAGGCGGAGCGTCTTGGGCGGTCGACAAACCTTCAGCACCGTTGGTGGTTTCAGCGACCACGTGGCCGGCTTTCTCCAATTGGAATTTAAGAACTGCGCGCACCGCCGGTTCGTCATCGATGATTAAAATGCGTGCCACGTAAGACCCCTCCTGAAAAACAACGTTTCGTATCGTTATTTACATCGGAAAGGTGTTAATTACAACTAAAAAAACTACGCGGGTTTAGAGGGGTCCGAGCCGAGGGTTTTGTGGATTAGGGCGATGAGTTCTTCGGGATCGTGAGGCTTCTGTAAAAAAGTACTCACTCCAAATTCGAGGATCGGTTTGCGTACGGTTGGATCCGTGGAGCCTGTGAGCACGATCACAGGAATTTGCTGGGTATAAACAGATTGTTTCATATTCCGTAAAACCGCCGTACCGCCACCCGCCGGCAGCATGAGGTCAAGGATCACAAGATCCGGACGCCACCGAACACACTCCTTGGTTCCCATCATGGCATCGGGTGCAACCACCACCTCGAATCCTGCCTTTTGCACTTGGGACAAAAGCATAGCTGCGACACTTTGGCTGTCTTCAATGATTAAGATCTTTTTGGTCATGGGACGATTTAGGGAGCTTTCGGGGTGTTTAGTTGGGTCAGCACGTCTTGCAGCTCTTGGCTGTGTGTCGTGGGATTTACTGAGGGGTTCAGATAGGCGATTCGTCCGGCATGATCGATGACGTAAGTCATGCGCTTAGCAAAAAGCATTCCATTGGCCCCGTACAGCTTTGCGATAGTGTGGTCGGAATCAGAAAGCAGTGCGAAGGGAAGTTTGTATTTTTCAATAAACTCTTTGTGAGAAGCGACCGAGTCGTAACTGACTCCAAACACAGTGGCATTGAGTTTTCTAAAGGCAGCAAAATTATCGCGCAAGCTGCAGGCCTCCTTCGTGCATCCGGGCGTGTCATCTTTAGGATAAAAGTAGAGGACGATGGGGGCTTTGTCTAAGATCGCGTGAAGGTGGACTGTCGACCCGTCACTCGAGGCGGCCGAAAAATCCGGGGCGTTGTCCCCTACTTTGAGTTCTGCTTCGGCGCGTCCGAGTCCAAACATAAGCACCCCCGCTAAGATTGCAAATCGTGATGTTTTCATTTTTTAAGTATACAGGATAAGCAAAACTTATTTCGAAGGCTCGGAAACAAGGACAGCAGCGGGCTTGAACGTGGCGCTGCTGGCTTCAAGCGTCGTCGTGGGCGCTTTCTGGTTCGGAGAGAGAATTTGGCCACGGTCGGTCGCAGGCTTAAATTTTAGAACTTGAACCGCGGGTTTGTGCTTCGATGGTTTTGGGCGTGTACAAGGAAATCTTAAATCAAGAGAACTGTCGGAACAGAGGATTCGACTGGTTTTATCGTCGCAACCCGCCACGTGGCCATGATCTCCGCACTTCGGTCGGTCCGCTTGGGCCCCTTTTGCCTGTAAGAAAAAGCCGCTCATAATTCCTGCCATCAGCACACTCTTCTTGAGTCGAGTCACACTTAAGAATATCAATTAAGTCGCAAGCTAGGCGGGTAAATCAGCGAGTCGCAATTCAACGGAAGAAAGCAGCGAGGCTAAGTGAAAGGGTTTAACGATGTAGTCAGCGGCACCTAAGCTGACCGCTGCTTTAATGCATTCGTCGTCGGCTTCGCAGGACAGCATGAGAACGGGAATGGACCTGTTTATTTTATGGATGGCGGTCAGCAAATGAAGACCGTCCATGCCGGGTAAATATAAATCGCAGAGCACGAGACTCGGTTCCTGATCGCGGACGATATCTAATGCTTGATAGGCATCGGTCGCTGTCCGCACATGATCGTAGCCCTTCTGATGAAGCGCCCGTTCAAGAGAGGCGCAAAACACGGCGTTGTCATCAACGACCAGGATAGGAAGATTTTTAAAAATGTCGCCTCCAGTTTCTTTTGCGTCCAATCATTCTTTAAGGTCAAATTGTACTCGGGTCAAGGAAGAGAGAAGCTCGTAAATGGTTGTTAACGCCGCCGTCGTGTCATGTTAGAGGGATTGTGTAAATTCAGCTGTGAATGTAACCGACTGGCGTGTGAGAGGCACTAATGAGTATGAATACTATCTATGGAAATGCCGGTTTAATAGAACAGCCGTTGGGCACACTCGCCGAGCGCTTGAAACCTCAAGAGCAGGAATTCTTAAACAACATCAAAAGGACAACCCCGTTCATCTCGTTTGTCAGACAAAGCCCAAATCTCGCGCTTTTTCTGACGGTTGTTCTGGGAATCGCCTTGGGCGCAGGTCTTCGAAGCTTGCTTTAAGCCGTGCCCTGGCACGTCGGTAAAAAACCAAAAAAGGTTGCCCCATCCTTCGCTCCGACACGGGTGAGACGGTGGGCTACTCTAAAACAAAATGGAAAGCCGCCGCCTCCGTCCGAACCCGCTATCAAAAAACCTACGGATACGTCCCTTCCGATAAAGAGCATTAAACTATCGCTGTCCAGATCTGCGGCTGTCTGAATATTCGCCATCTATACATCAAGAACATCAAGATCTAGCCGATTTATACAGCGTCCCCACAAAATCTCCTATTCTGGCGGTGCGTCGGAAGGGCCAATTAATCCTTCGCTTTTATAGGAATCGGCGTTTCCAGATGGCGTAGATCGAGCCATGGGGACGTTCCTAAGTCTGCTATGCGCTGCTTTAGAGAATCCGCGGCATTAGGTGGATTCTCTAATGGTTCGAATTTCTCAGTCCAGAAAATGTGTGATTTCGGTTAGTGTCTGAACCGTTTCTTTTGTGGGGCTGAAATGCGAGCCATCAAACAAATAGATTAATGTGAAGTGCTTTTCAGTTTTTGTCGTGGGAGTTACGTCTAGGAATTCTCCGTTCGCCGATGGCACTGCTTTTTCTTTTTTCCCCTCAATTTCGATTGTGAGAGCGGGATGATTTCCAAAAACAGTTTTCTTAAATGATTTTGGAGTAATGCTGTACGCATACTTGTAGCCTTTTTCGGCGCCTGCGTCATTCCCGCCTAAAACATTATTAAGAATTCCGATAATTTTGAAAGACTCCAGCTCGATATTAATTTGATTTACGTGGTAGCTGTAAAGCCCGGCATGCATGCTTGAGTCCAGGCAAGCAAGAGTTTCATTCCCTTGTGATTTTCGAAACGTGAGGCATTCAGTTGGTCTAAGTCCAGACTCGTAGGCGACACGAGTCCATCCCGTAGGTGTTTTTCGTAGAAGAATGCTGCCTCCGTATCGAGAGCAGCCGTCTGTTACAACGATCGCCTCGCGGTTTCGCAAATTTGATAGATGTCCCGTGTAAGACCCGAAATAATGTAGTGCCGTCGTGTCGTTGGAGATGTATCTCGGGCATGCAGAGCATACCGTTTGAGTTGATCCCCAATTCGAACTCCAATGTTGTTCGACCTGCTCGGGAGAGTCGCATATCGCGCTCATTAACTTTTTTGTTTCCAATAGATTTTCTGCAAATGCAGGTCTCAGTAAAAAAGACCCCATCAGAATGTGGACTGCCATGGCGCGCATTTGGAGTTTTGTTTTCATGTAGAGAACGCTCTCCATTATCCTTATTGTTTAGCTACTGTCCAACTTTCCCAGGAGGCGTAGGTTGGCGCAGGCTCTCGGCGCGGAGACGAAGCGCGCCGACGCAGGCTTTCGGCTGGGCTTCCCTTCAAAAAAAGCGAATATTTTCCTGGCGAAACCCTCTAAGAGGTAGGAGGTGTTTATGAAAGAAATCATGGCCATTCGTGATGTCGAGACTAAAATCTATTTAATACGTGGGCATAAAGTCATGCTGGATGTGGATCTTGCCGAACTCTATCAGGTTCTGACAAAAGCTCTTAACCGGCAGGTACGGCGTAATCTGATCCGTTTTCCAAGCGAC
>JAYWEN010000476.1:0-2693 GCA_043779245.1 Elusimicrobiota bacterium
GAAACCTACATGTGCAAAAAACTCGGTTTGCGCGGTGAGCCTGTGGCGACGCAGGTGATCCCGCGCGATCGTCATGCCGAATATATGTGCCACCTCGCCGTCGTCGCGGCTGGGATTGAACGTATTGCCACAGAGATCCGCCATCTCCAACGCACCGAAGTGCTCGAAGTCGAAGAACCGTTTTCGAAGGGCCAGAAAGGCTCCTCCGCGATGCCTCATAAGCGCAATCCCATCGCCTCTGAAAATCTTTGTGGACTGGCGAGACTAATCCGTGGGAATGCGATGGCCTCGTTGGAAAACGTAGCGCTTTGGCACGAGCGCGATATCAGCCACTCCTCCGTAGAACGAGTCGCCTTGCCCGACTCAACCATCCTTCTGGATTTTATGTTTCACCGTTTGAATGGTGTGATCGCCGGGCTGCAGGTATATCCAGAAAACATGAAGCGAAACATGTCTAAAACAGTAGAAATCATTGCATCTCAACGGGTTTTGCTTGCATTGGTGGGTAAGGGCTGGCGCCGAGAAGATGCTTACAAACTCGTTCAAAGTCACGCAATGAAGGCTTGGTTTGAGGAAGTGAGCTTTCGCCAGCTCGCTCAAGAAGACGCCGCTATTATGAAAGACTTGTCTCAAGCGGATCTCGATCGATGTTTTGACGCGACCTATTACGTTCGCCGCGGGCCCCAGATCCTAAAACGGGCCGGCCTATGAATGGTACAGGGTTTATGTTAGAATTTCGCCCTGTTTTGACGGGCGGTTAGCTCAGCGGTAGAGCGCCTTCCTTACACGGAGGATGCCACAGGTTCAAATCCTGTACCGCCCAGATTATCGGGTGAGAGGGTTCCGCGCCACTAAGGCTTTGGCGCGCCCGCCAACGGTGTAGTGGCGGGGAATCCCTCACCGCTCAAATTTATTTGAGTGAATTTCAGGGGAGACTGCATGCTCGTCGGCGCATTCGTGTTGATTGTTCTTTTGACTTGGATTCTCGTAGGCATGAATGTACGCTCGGTGGTTCAGCAGTTTCAAAATGACAATAACGCTTCTCGGTTGTACGGCTATTTGGCGACATTGCTGATAATGGGTTCTTTAATTATCGGTGTGACAAGTGCAGTCATCCAGCGAGTCATTGATACGGAGACGTACCTGAAGTGTGATGATGTGTACGCCAGCCGCATTTTTCATAAGTAGACGTTTTCGAGCACCACGTTTTGCCCCCATGGTCAAATGGTTATGACGCCACCCTGTCAAGGTGGAATTACGAGTTCGATTCTCGTTGGGGGCGTATTTTTTTTATAATAAAGGATCAATGGCCGAAACCACGAACCCACAGTTCGAAAATCGTTTTTATCAGCTGTACCAGGAGTTCTTTAACCGCGCGGAATCCGAGCGGCGATGGAACGTTCAAAAAGACATTCCTTGGGACGCCTGCAATCCGAATATCACCGATAATATTGCGCTCATCGTTGAATCTTTTTGCGCAGTCGAACTCTTTCTTCCGGATTACACCTCGAAAATTCTCCACCTGATTCGAAAAAGCCGCGGCCGCGCCTGGTTTCAGGCCAATTGGGGCTATGAAGAATCCAAGCATTCCTTGGTCTTAGAAGAATGGTTGATTCGATCAGGCAAACGTACTCAGAAAGAGATCCATCAATTCGCCGACACGGTGCTTGAACGTGAGTGGGAATTGCCCTTTGCCACGCCGCGTCAGATGATGATCTACACCACGTTCCAAGAACTCTCCACCGGAATGAATTATAAGAACCTGCGTCGCAAAGCGATCGAGCAGAATGACAATGCGCTCGCGACAGCCCTCAGCTATGTCGCGCGTGACGAGTCGGCTCATTACCACTTCTTTCAAGATGGCGTGAAGCTTTATATGAACGAAGATCGCGATGGGACCCTCGAAGACATTAAAGTTGTATTGGAAGGTTTTCGAATGCCGGCACAAGATTTAATCCCCGACTGGGAAGTACGCGGCAAAACGATTGTGGGGGAGAAGATTTTTTCCGATCGTATTTTCTATAAAGACATTATGCGTCCCATTTTGTCTGTCTTAGGAACAAGCCGCCATGAAATCCAAGCGCTCGCCAAAACCACGCCCGAACTCACAACTCCCTAAGCACACGTCGGTGGATCAAACAATCGTCGTTCCCAGTTGGATCACGGCCCCGGAAATAGAACCAGGGCGTTTGGCGATAATTCCCCATCCTTGGGGTGGAGACAAGTTGACCGATTCAATCTAGTTGCTGATTGAACGCGGCCCACATTTCCGATAGGTATTTCAGTCCCAAGTTTTGGCTCTCCGACTCATTCTTTAAATCGCCCAAACAACCTAAAATCAGTACTTCCACTCTGCTTGAGGGAAAATAAAAATAGCTTTGATTAAACATCGATCCAAACATTCACGACGGGTTCTCTCCGTTATCTTTGCGCTATCTCTGTTGGGCCATCCCATCGAGACGGTTGCGTTGGGATCGATTTTGGGTGGTCGCTTCGCTTGGGTAAACGGGAGATCCGATCTCAACACGTTTACTTACCAGACCTTAGGTGTTTCCTCAAACCTGTACACACATCCATTTCATCCTGTCTCTAGAGAAGACGTGGTTCAAAGTATTTCAATGGCGTTGGCTGTTTTGAAGTCTTCCGGAAGCGTTCCTGAAGTGATAACCCCATCTCGAAAGGAAGCAAGCGAT
>JAYWEN010000477.1:0-5659 GCA_043779245.1 Elusimicrobiota bacterium
GGATACGGCTAAAAGGACGGTTTTTCAATGGGCAAACTGTTAAGCGGGCATTATGGGCGCCCTCCAGAGGCTGAATCGGTTCCCTTAAGTCTGACGGACGCAGGAGTAAAGCTTGGTTTGAAGCCTTCCGACTTTGTGTCGCAAGGCGCGCCAACGTTTTTTGAGAAAGCGTTCGGGACCTCAGGGCGCTATTTGCTCTTTCTGGCCGATGATTCGGAGGTCAAAGACAGTCCCGTCTGGAAATCCGGTTATTACCTGCTTCCTCTATCGGCCGCAGACGTTCTTGAAGTGCTCGAAAAGAATAAACGGTCGAGTGCGATGCCCGTCGGGCCTGGCCTATTGCCCGTGAGATCGGATGAAGATGCCGAGAAACCTCCACTGGATGTTCAAGGTCGGCTGGATGAATGGCTCGCTCGGGCGCAGCCGCTTTTTTTTAAGTGCAAGTGCGATTACTTGGAATTAAAAGTGCATGCACCCTGGGGACTTAGACGCCGCTGGAAAGCGCGCCTGCGCTGCCCCAATCGTTGCCAACCCGTGCATTCGACCACGCTTTAGGATGCGCCATCAAAAGAATCTTGCGCGTCCGAAGGCCGAGTCCTGGCGACCGACGCCGCTTGGGAATCCGCTTGGGCGGCTCAATATCTCGTTGCCTGCCGGTAATTGTTAAGTCACGGGCTTTAAGCGATCGGTCGGAAGCAAATTGATATAATCTCGACTGTTCTAACCCAATTTATGGCAGGGTAGCTCAGCTGGTCAGAGCGTTCGCTTCATAAGCGAGAGGTCGAGGGTTCGATCCCCTCCCCTGCTACGTTTTTTGCACTTCAATCCTCACATTTCACTCTGAGGTCATGACCCGAATGTTGAATCTTTGGCCACACCAAGCGCCCTGTCTCGTCATTGGGCATCGCGGCGCCATGGGATATGCTCCCGAAAACACTCTGATTTCCTTTGAGGAGGCCATCCGCCGTGGTGCGGACCTCCTTGAAATGGATGTCCAGCTCTCCGGCGATCACGAAGTCGTGGTCATGCACGACACGTCGGTGGATCGGACGACCGACGGCAATGGGTTTGTTCGCGACCTTCCTTGGAGAAAAATTAAGACCTTCGATGCGGGCGTCTGGTATGGACCGGATTACGGAGCGCAGACCGTTCCCTGCCTTAAGGACGTGATCCACAAGTTTCGCGCTCGCAAGACGATGAAACGGCATTTGGTCGGATTGGTGGTAGAGCTCAAAACAATGAGGGGAAGCGGCGGCTCTTTGGCTGACGCGGTCGTGAAAATTCTGCAAGACGAGAGCTTTTTGGAGCGCTGCATCATCATTTCGTTCGACAGCGTGGCACTCCAGGAAGTACGCGCGGCCCACAAGACTCTTCCGACGGGGCTTCTTTTCTCGGAAGATTCCGAAGAAGGTCGGATTGCCCAGGCTAAAGCCATCGGCGCACAAGCCATTTTCCCGCGGAAAACATGGGTCAGCGCCAAGGGCGTTGCCTCCGCCCATAAAGCGGGACTTGCGGTGGGAACCTGGACATGCAACACAAAGAATGAAATGAAGCGGGTGATCACCTGCGGCGCCGATGCTATCGCGACTAATTTTCCGGACCGGCTGCGGTCTTTAATGGGGTAATGACTACATGCTGAGAGCTATTATTTTCGACATGGACGGTGTGATCTGCGATTCCGAACCGCTCCATATGAAAGCGTTTCAAGAAGTGCTCAAGGAAATTGGTATTTCACTCACCGATCAAGAATATTACGACCGCTATTTGGCTTTCGATGATAGGGGATGCTTTCGGACCATTTATGCGGCCAATCAACGCCCAGTTCCTGACGGAAAAGCATTGCAGAATCTGCTGGATCGTAAATCAAGGTTCTTCGACGTGCTAATGAAGGAGCATTTGGTGATTTATCCGGGTGCCGAAGCGCTCATCAAGAAACTGGGAGAGCGGTTTCCTCTGGCGCTTGCATCGGGGGCTCGTCGTCTTGAAGTGGAGTTCACACTTAAGAAAGCCAAAGTGCGCGGCGTTTTCACGGCGGTGGTGAGTGCGGACGATGTCTCGCAAGGGAAGCCGCATCCTGAATCATTTCTCACCGCGCTAAAACTTTTGAATGAGCGGCGCTTGATAAATACCCCTGAGGTTAAGCCGGAGGAATGCGTGGTGATCGAAGACTCGATTCACGGGCTCGCCGCCGCCAAAGCCGCAGGAATGAAAGGTGCGGCTGTCACGACATCATTTAAAGCTGAACAGTTAACCGATGCGGCGCTCATCATTGATAGTTTCGTCGGTTTTGATTTTACGCGCTTGGAGAAACTCTTTGCCTAGTTCCTCAATATCTCAAGACGTCGCGGCCATCGGCTCTCTTCCTTCGAGCGTCGCCGAGCCACTCGGCCGCAGCTGGACAGAAGCGGAAGCCTTCGCTTATTGCTCCAAGTTGACTTTGGGTCACTACGAAAATTTTCCCGTTGGATCTTTTTTTATTCCCCGTGAACTGCAGCCAGCGATCCATAGCTTGTACGCATTTATGCGCACGGCGGACGATTTTGCTGACGAGAACCGACAACCCAAAGACGAGGCCGAACGCATGACGTGGCTTGATTCCTGGAAAAGCATGTTGTCGGATTGTGAAAATGGAAAAGCAGCACACCCGATCTTCATCGCATTAGGCGCGACGCTTCGCACGCATCAGCTTCCGGTGCAATGGTTGCGCGATCTCCTGCACGCGTTCACGATGGATGTGACCGTTCGGCGCTACGCGACGGCGGAGGACCTTTTAACGTATTGCCGCTACTCGGCTAATCCTGTCGGACGCCTTATTCTCACGCTGTTCGGGTATCGCGATGAGGAACGCTACCGGATGTCTGATGCGATTTGTACGGGATTGCAGCTCGCGAATCATTGGCAGGATATCGCTGTCGATTTGAAGAAGGACCGGATTTATTTGCCGCAGGAAGATATGGATAGGTTCGGGGTTACCGAAGAGCAACTGCAGCAAAGTTTGAAACCCTCACCCCAACCCTCTCCCTCAACAGGGAGAGGGGGAACGTCGTCCCTTCTCCCTGTTGAGGGAGAAAGCGCCGATAGGCCGGATGAGGGTTTCCGCAAGCTCCTAGCGTTTGAAGTGGAAAGGGCTCGTGATCTTTTTAATCAGGGACGACTTCTCCCTGAGCGCGTCAAAGGCCGTTTGCGAATGGAGCTTCGTTTCACGTGGCGGGGGGGATACAAAATTCTCGACAAAATCGAGAAGCAGGGCTACGATGTGTTCCGCTCTCGCCCCATCGTCACCAAAGCCGATTGGCTGGGTATCGCGCTGCGCAGTCTGTGGAGTGTCCGTGGACAATAACTACGTCAACACGGTCGCTCGCCAAAGCGGCAGTAACTTTTATTTCTCGTTTTTCTCTTTGCCTCGTGAAAAGCGTGAGGCCATCACGGCGGTGTATGCGTTTTGCCGAGAAGTCGATGATGCGGTGGATGCCCCCGGTCAATTAAACCCCGTCGCTGAAGTGGAGCATTGGAAAGAGGAAATTGCCCGTACATACGACGGTAAGCCGTCTCTCGCGTTGACGAAATCGCTCGCAGTGGCCATTGAACGCTTTGATCTTTCGCGTGAGTACTTTGACGGGATACTCGAAGGTGTCGCGATGGATCTGGACCGGACGCGCTACGCCACCTTTCAGAACCTATCGACTTACTGTTACCACGTGGCGGGCGAAGTAGGGCTGTTGTGCATGGAAATTTTCGGTTACCGGTCAGAACGGTTGAGGTCCTATGCGGTGAAACTAGGCACGGCCTTTCAGCTGACAAATATTTTGCGCGACGTAGGATCCGATGCCGATCAAGGACGTATTTATCTTCCCCAGGATGATCTCAAACGTTTCGGCGTGGAAGAGTCGGATATTCTCGTCAAGCGCTTGACTCCGAACTTTCGCAGGCTAATGGCTTTCGAAGCGCGCCGAGCGCGTGATTATTACCGTGAGGCCTCTGTGCTCCCGACGGCTCCCGAACGTCCGGCTCTTCGTGCGGCAGAAATGATGCGCGCCATCTACGAAGATGTTTTAGACCGCATCGAACGGAAGCAGTACAACGTGTTCGAGGGACGTATTCGCGTGCCCACTCCCATAAAATTATGGCTATCGGCGAAAGCATGGTGGGAGACCCGCGCATGAGCCACCCGCGATGAAAAACATCATTATCATTGGCGGAGGGTTCGCGGGCCTCTCAGCCGCCACATCGCTAGCTCAAGCGGGTGTGAAGGTCACTGTTTTGGAAGGACGCCAAGTTCTTGGTGGTCGAGCCTTTTCGTTTACCGATCCCAAGACCGGGGACTCCGTCGACAACGGTCAGCATCTGTTCATGGGGTGCTATTACGAGACCTTGAAGTTCTTGGAACGAATCGGATGCTCGGATCGGCTCTCGTTCCAGTCTTCCATGTCGATTCAGTTTGTGGGTACAGGAAACCGTCGAGCGACGCTCAGTTGTCTTCCGCTCACGGCCCCGTGGCATCTCTACAGCGGACTCTTACGATTAAAAACATTGTCTTGGGGGGACCGCCTGCGCTTGCGTCATGTGCGCACGGAACTCGCTAGGAACCGTCCGACTGCTGAGCTTGATCAAATGACTGTGGACGAATGGCTGACCCTCTGTCGTCAATCGGACGCCGCCAAGCGACATCTCTGGGAGTTAATTACAATTGCTTGCCTCAATGAATCCTCGAGGGTGGCTTCGGCGGCACCCTTCGTGGCTGTTCTTAAACAGGCTTTCTTCGGCGATTGGTCGGCCTCTAGGCTAGCTTTTGCCAATACGGGGTTAAGCGAACTCTATGTGCAAGGCGCCGTGCACTATATTCAAGATCACGGTGGCGAGGTCCGCGCTAAGGCTCCCGTTCAGAGAGTGGAAGTTAAAGAGGGTGCGGTGAAAGGCGTTTTTTTAAGGGAAGGGGGTTTCCTCGCGGCCGATGAAGTGATCTCGACCGTGCAGCCCTGGGCTCTTCTCAAACTCATTCCGGAGGACGTGGCCGAACGCGAACCCTACTTTACACGACTCAAAGGCTTAACGTATTCGCCCATCATTTCCATCCACCTGTGGTTCGATCTCCCATTTGTTCGCGACATGTTTGTGGGCCTCTTAGACACTCATATTCAATGGCTGTTCAATCGCTCGCACATGCATCGCGATCCGAAGACAAAGGAAGGCTATATTTCGCTGGTCATTAGCGGTGCGCATGATTTTGCCGACTGGACGGACAAAAAGATTTTGAGTATGGCGCTCGAGGAGCTGCGTCGCTTATTTCCCGAGATGGAGAAGTCGGCGCTCGTTCGGTCTCTCGTCATTAAAGAAACGCACGCGACCCTTTCCCCGAAGGTGGGGAGCGAAGCGATTCGGCCGAGCTGGGAGTCGCCGCTTAAGAATTTTTACGTGGCCGGGGATTGGACGAACACGGGGCTTCCCGCTACGATTGAAAGCGCGTGCGTCAGTGGACATGGCTGCGCGGATCTGGTATTGAAACGTAGCGCGGTCATATCATCGGGAGAGGTGGCCTATGCCGGACATTGATTCCACGTTAAAAGAAAAACGTCTCTTTAAGCCTTCCAAAGAATTTCAAGCGCAAGCGCACATCAAGGGGTTTGCCGCCTATCAAGCGCTTTATCGTAAAGCGCAGAAA
>JAYWEN010000478.1:0-2617 GCA_043779245.1 Elusimicrobiota bacterium
AGCACAAACCGATCAGCCATGCGGGCCCACAGAATGCAGGATAAGGCCATGGCCAAATAAATGATCAAGCCACCCATTGCAGGTGTCCCCGATTTCGACTGGTGATTGGAGGGCGTATCGGCACGAATCTTATGCGGCCTTTTTGATCGCAGCCAGCCGATGATGGCCGGCGCAGAAGCCAGGGAAACAAGCAGCGCTGTCATAAATGCACCCGCCGCCCGGAAGGTGATGTACTGGAAAACGTTGAGCGGCGAGAACGCGGGTTTAAGAAGGTATAGATAATAAAGCATGACTCACCTGTTCAAGTTGTAGACTTCGCGACGCCTTAAAAAGCACCGCAGGCTTGGAATCGCCAGAAAACGATCGCCCTAAAGCTTCTATTAAATAACGTTTTTTGTGATACCTTTCAACCACTCCTTGAAACCCATGAGTGGTCATTCCTTTTAGAATGAAGCGCGTGTCTCGACCATACAAAAATACCTTCTCCACTGCTTGCTCGGCGATCCATCGCCCCAAATCGTCATGCTCTTCGCGCGATATTTTACCCAGCTCCCTCATGTCGCCCAAGACCAGCCACCGGGGCCGATCAGGATAGCTGCGGCAAAAACTTTCAATCGAGACACGCATTGAAGAAGGATTGGCGTTGTAAGCGTCGTTCACAAGCACTACCTTATCGGCGCGCTCGTGGACCTCCATGCGCATTTTTATAGGTTTAAAACTCTGAAGTCCCTCCACAATATCATCCGCGGAAATTCCAAGTGCCAAAGCGGTAGCGGCTGCGGCCATCGCATTGAGAACCTGCATATCTCCCACCGTCTGGAGATTTACTTTTCGTTTCTCTCCAGACAGCACCAGTGTAAACCGCAGAGGAATCGGGAATGGGACAATCTCTTCGGCACTCACCATTGCCTCGGGAACTCGCCCATAGGTGACTGTTTTGCACGGCATCTCTTTAGCCAGTGATTTAAGTAGCGGATCCTCTAGGTTAATGATCGCCGCGCCATCTTTTGGAAGCTCATCGAACAGACCGCGATTCTCCCTGAGTACCCCTTCAGGTGTGCCTAGATATTCTAAGTGATCCTTGCCAACGTTCGTGAGGAGGCCGACGTGAGGATGCGCCATATCGAGAAGTTCCTTCATGTCGCCGGCGTGCGACGTCCCCAGTTCAAAGATGGCAAAGCGGTGGTCCTGCTCTAATTCCGAGAGCATCAGCGGCAAGCCGATCTGATTGTTCAGATTACCGCGTGTGGCCAGCGTTTTTCCGGCTCGACGAAGAATGCAGGCCAACATTTCCTTCGTCGTGGTTTTACCATTGGAGCCCGTGATACCGATCACTCGAGTGCGCTTGTTTTCGTGGCGGATAAATCGTCCCGTATCCTGAAGCGCCTTTAATGTCTCCGGCACTTGGATAATATCGACGTCGTGCCCCAGGTCCAGCTTAAGGGTCGAATCGAGCCTGTGAATGACGACCGCCTGCGCCCCTTTCTCGGCGGCGAGCGCAATAAACTCGTGACCGTCAAAACGCGGTCCTTGGATGGCAAAAAACACATCCCCTTTTTTGATCGTACGCGTATCAATGGAGATGCCTTCACATAAACTCGTCGGGAAACCAGAGATCAGCTGCCCGCCCGTGGCGCGGAGAATTTCTCGGACAGATACTTTCATGAATTATTGAGGAAGCGGCGAGCGACCTCACGGTCATCGAATGCGATCGTTCGATCGCCAAGAATCTGGTAATTCTCGTGCCCCTTGCCGGCGATCAACATAATGTCGCCGGGACCGGCGATCGCGAAGGCTTTGGCAATCGCTTCTTCGCGATCAAGAATGATCTCATAATGGTCGCTTCGCGCACGGCGCACACCCACCTCGACATCAAGCGCAATACGGGCCGGATCTTCACTGCGGGGATTATCTGACGTCACAATAATTTCATCGCTCAATTGAGCCGCGGCTTCTCCCATGAGTGGCCGCTTGGTTCGATCGCGGTCGCCGCCGCAGCCAAACACCGTGATGAGACGAGCAGGCTTTAGCTTGCGTAGCGCAGACATGACCTGCCTCAAAGCGTCTTCCGTATGCGCGTAATCCACCACTATCGTAAATCCCTTCGGCGACGTGAGTCGTTCCATACGTCCGGGAACGCCAGGCACCTTTTCGAGCCCTTGAACGATGTGAGACAAAGAGATTCCCAGACTAAGTGCGCCTGCGGCGGCGGCAAGCGCATTCATCACATTGTATTCGCCCAGCAGTGGAAGCACGACAGGCGCGTGACCAGTGGGCGTATGGAGTTCAAAGCGACTGCCAGACGCATCGCACGTCACATTTTTGGCAAACACGTCACCGGCGTGAAGTCGGTATCGCACTATCGGAATGGACATTCCTGCCACTAATTTCTCCCCCCAAGGATCGTCCGCATTCACCACGGCGCGCTTACTGACGGAAAAGAGTTTCCCCTTGGCCGCGGCGTAGGCGTCCATGGTCTTATGAAAGTCCAGATGATCCTGCGTGAGATTCGTGAACACCCCTACATCAAATTTAAGACCCTCGACGCGCCCGAGAGCGAGCGCATGAGACGATACCTCCATCACGCAGGCTTTGCCACCGGCGTCGACTAGGCGTG
>JAYWEN010000479.1:0-4969 GCA_043779245.1 Elusimicrobiota bacterium
AAAATGACCTTGAGCGCACTCGCTGAAGAGATCCCGGCCTTTGAAACGATGCACCAGAAGGTTCCTTGTCCCTGGGACCGTAAAGGCCTCGTAATGCGTCGGGCGATTGAAGCCGTGCAAAAGTTGCCGAATGAGCTCGTCGATGGAATCAAGATTTTTGTGGATGAAAGCTGGGTTCTGATGCTCCCGGATCCGGATGAAGCCACTTTCCATGTATGGTCGGAAAGTTCCGATAAAACGCAGGCGCGTGCGCTGCTGAAGGAATATTCCCAAAAGATTCAGCTGTGGCAAAACTAAAAAAAACTATTCTTATCGTCGACGACGATGCCGCGGTTCGAGATATCCTTCGGGAAATACTCCTGGCGGCTGATTACGATGTCGTGGAAGCCGCCGACGGTATCATGGCTCTTACGATTATTGAGCGCCGACCGGTAGACCTTCTGATCACCGATCGCTCGATGCCCGGTCTGGGAGGTCTAGAACTTCTTAAGAAGCTGAAAGAAATTAAGAAAAGTGTACCAGCGCTCATGGTCAGTGGATATGGAGAAGAATCGATGTGGGGGCAGGCGATCGGACTCGGTGCAGTCGATTATCTCCTCAAGCCGTTTCAATCCTCTGATGTCTTGAAGCTCGTTCAAAAAATGGTGAAAGAGGTTAAAAAACGAACCGATGATTAAATTTGGAACGTCCGGCTGGCGGGCCGTTATCGCTGAGGAATTTACTTACGCCAATGTGCGGAAGGTGATTCATGCTATTGCGCAACACCTCGCGTCATCCCCCGCGGTCGTCAGCGGGGGATCCAGTGGCGTTCAAAAGGCGCTGGATCCCGGCTTACGACATGCCGGGATGACAACACGCGGTGGACCCGTGATCGTCGGTTATGATTCGCGCTTTCTGTCGCCCGAACTAGCGAAGATGACGGCCGAAATTGTTTCATCCTACGGATTTCCTGTGCTGCTTTCCAAAGATCCGGTTCCGACTCCAGTGGTCTCCTTCCAGATCATTCATCAAAAAGCGGTCGGGGGCATAAACTTCACCGCGAGCCACAACCCCGCCGATTACAACGGCATCAAATTCAATATGGCCAACGGCGCTCCTGCGAGCCCGGAGGTGACCAAAGAGATTGAGAGATTGGCGAATGAGAGTGTAGGGGCGGACCCCCGTGTCCGTCCGCAATCCCATTCCACGGAATCGAAAACCAATTCAGGGCAGGCGCAGGGGCCTGCCCCTACACGGTTAATCCAAACCTTCGACCCTCACCCCGCCTACCTCGCGAAGCTCAAGAAAATAATTGATGTCTCCGCGCTAAAGAAAGCCAAGTTGAAAGTGGGCGCGGACGTTCTCTATGGAACAGGAAAAGGGTATCTCGACACGTTCCTCCAACAGTCTGGCTGTCGCACGACGGTGCTGCACGATTGGCGCGATGTGAACTTCGGAGGACATTCACCCGAGCCCGCTGACGAACAGTTGGCGGAGCTGAAGCGGGTGATGAAAAAGGAAAAGCTTGTGGCCGGCTTCGGAACCGATGGCGACGCCGACCGATTCGGGATCGTGGATTCTGACGGCACGATGCTTTCGCCGAACGAAATTTTGCCCATCGTTCTTCAGCACTTGGTCAAAACCCGTGGCTGGAAAGGCCTCGTGGTTCGGAGCGTGATGACATCGAGCTTTATCGACGCGGTGGCCAAGCATTACGGCCTCGAGCTTAAGGAAACGCCTGTCGGATTTAAATACATCGCCGAAGCCATGATGGAAGGAAATTTCCTGATGGGCGGCGAGGAGTCCGGGGGTCTCACGATCAAAGGGCATGTGCCCGAAAAAGACGGCATCTTGGCTTGTCTCTTGATGGCCGAAGTGCGCGCTGTCGAGAAAAAATCCTTCCGGGAAATTCTCAAGAATCTGCGAAAGATGGTCGGGCCTTATTTGTCCGATCGCATTAACGTTCATCTTTCAAACGAAGCGATGCAGAATGTGCGCAAACGCTTTGAAACATTCACCCCCAACCAAATCGCAGGGCTAAATGTAAAAAAGATCGTCCGCTTGGACGGCTTTAAATTTATTTTTGATGATGACAGTTGGATGGGCGTCCGCTTGTCCGGCACGGAACCGGTCGTTCGTCTCTACACCGAAGCCAACTCCGCCAAAAAACTAAAAGATCTCGAAAAAGTCGGCACGCAACTGATCCAGTCTTAAAGAGTCTTGATGATGATTGGATCGCAGGTTTTATGTCTATGACGTGTTTCAAGTTTCATTTGCGCCCTGAAAAAGTCACGCCGATCGTTTTAACCGCCGAGGAGTCGGCTGCAAATTATTTGTTGCTTCTGCAAGAAGCGCCGCAGCAATCTCCGTCAATTTAGACAGCAGTTTCTCCGCATTGGGAATAGAATCAAAGTGCGTATCCAAGAATCTCGTTAAAGCGTGAAGAAGATCATGGCCCATCAAACTCACCCCGGACGGGGGTGCGGGGGCCACACGGGCCGGCGCTGCTGGTGTATCCGCAACCAGCTCAAGAATCTGATGCTTTCCATCCAGCAGGGCCCACACCCACATTCGGATGCCGTCCGGCGAAATAACTTGGGTGCCCTGCACGTGCCACGTCTTACCCGACATCCCGGGGATGGGATCGCCGGTCTTGATGATCACTTTCGCAGCTGAAAGTTCTCCCGTGCCGAGATCGCGCTGGAGCTCAAGCATCTGATGCTTTCCATCCAGGATGACCAGCACCCACAACCGGGCGCCGTCCGGCGAAATAACGGGGGTGTCCCACACGTGCCACGTCTTACCTCGCATCCCGGGGATCGGATCGCCGCTTTTGATGATCGCTTTCGCAGCTGAAAGTTCTCCCGTCGCCGGATCGCGCCGGAGCTCAAGAATCTGATCCTTTCCATCCAGGCGGTCCCGCACCCACAACCGGGCGCCGTCCGGCGAAAGAACGGGTGTGCCCTGCACGTTCCACGTCTTAGCTATCATCCCGGGGATGGGATCACCGTTCTTGATGATCGCTTTCGCAGCTGAAAGTTCTCCCGTCGCCGGATCGCGCCGGAGCTCAAGAATCTGATGCTTTCCATCCAGAACGACCAGCACCCACAACCGGGCGCCGTCCGGCGAAATAACGGGGGTGGCCTGCACGTCCCACTTCTTACCTGGCATCCCGGGGATGGGATCGCCGTCCTTGATTCCGCCTCGAAGCGCCGCCGTATTCACTCGCGCCGTGGACCAGTCCACCGGTGCCCCTGGAGGGGCATCGCTGAGTTGGGCCACATGGCCGGCCGCTCCGGAATGAGAGAGAAGAAGTTCCCGGCCGCCGGGGAGTTCTGCGATCAGCTCACGAAGCGTCCTTTGTTCTCTCCGCTGCTCCGGAAGTGCGGCATGCAGACCCGCTTGTTCCACCACGAAGGTCAAATCAGGAACGCTTAAGACGATTGAGGATTCTACGCGGAGTATTTTGGCGATGGCCTTTACCGTATCCTTTGGTTCTTTGAGCGTAGACCTGTTTGTCTCAAGACTTGCCAAGAGAGACGCGACGGTCTGGTTAGAAATGAGTTCCAGATGCGATCTCGAAATGGAGATCAACACCTGCTCGAGCGCTTTATAAACCGCTTCAGAGGCCCCTTGCGCCCGGCCAAAATGCCGCGCCGCCGCACCCATGCGAATGGCCGAAAGCGGCTTGGCCGCCTCTCGCACCGCCGCCTCTTGCACCGCATTCCCGGGGATCACTTCATTCACAAACTCCGTTTCAATATCCAACGCCGTCGTAGGATACAGCCCCATTGTCTGCAGGAGCCTATGGAGCTGCCGGAAGTCCGGGGGAACTCTCAACTGGTGGTTGGCAAACGCTTCGCGCAAATTTATGTAGGTATCCGCTAACGCTTCCAGATCGGATTCCGAAGGCGCGGTCCATTCGCGGTTTAACGCTTTAACATCGCGGCCGAGCCGCCTCGCATCTTCCCGCATAAGGCTCAGCAGGTTCGCCCGGTTGAGCGGCCGCATATAGTGAATCCGGAACCGCGACGCGAACTCCGCGCTGAACGCTTCCGTCCGGTAATGTCCCGCGCTTGGATTGCCCGCCAGGATCATCCCGAAGCCCGACTCAGCTCCCACCGTCTGGTTGCCACCCACCGTCACGAACCGGTACTCCGCCGCATTGTGTAAGGCTGCCAAGACGTCCGGCTTCGCCTTAGTCACTTCGTCATAAAAGATTTTCTGCCCGTTTTCCATCGCTCGCCTTAAGGGCGGCTTCGGGAAACTGCTCCTTCCGCTCACTAACTCCTGTCCGCCCAGAAGTTCGTCCCCCCGCGTCTTCTCCGTCATCTGCGGCGGCAATTCCATCTCCTGCCGGAGAAGGCCACGCATCATGTATTGCACAATCTCAGTCTTCCCCGATCCCTTCTCCCCCAGTAACGCAAAATCGAAGTCTAACGCCAGATCCTTCGCCAGCTGCCATAGCATTAACCGGTTATAAGGGATGTCCAGGAACTCTTTCACGTCCGCCTTGTCTAACGGTAAGGTTCCAATAGGTAGCTCGATCTTTCCCAGCTCCTCGTTCCCGAACACGACCACCTTCCTTACTTCGTCCACTTGCGGCCACCCGGGGTCCGCCACCTTTTCGGTCTTCTCACCCGTGGCCGAGTCGGTCTCAACCACAATCCACCGCTTGGAGAAGTCCGGCAAATCCAACCCCGCGTCATGGAACCACCCATCCAGCCTCCGTCCAAAGCTTTCTCTGACTTCCGCCGGAAGTCCTCCGATCGGGTAATCCAGCTCGAACACTTCTCTTAAAAACCCCAGATCTTTGGGGAACTTTCGGATGTGCCGTAACATCCGCTGCATTTGTCGAGTATCCAATGGCGGCACACGTTCCCCGATCCCCACCGCGCTGTCCGCATGGATCCTTATTTCGTTGGCCACCTTCACCAATCCGCGAACCACCCCTTCGTATGCCTGCGCCGCCTTGGGGCTATCCCCAAAC